>JAJRUU010000190.1 GCA_024277605.1 bacterium | reverse complement strand
GCGACACCGAAACCATAGTCCATCTGTATGAAGAGTATGCTGAGGATTGTGCGGACAAATTAAATGGAATGTTTGCGTTTGCTATCTGGGATGAGCGTCGGCAAAAACTATTACTTTTTAGAGACAGGATAGGGATTAAGCCTCTACATTATTGGTTTGACAACCAGCGCTTAATCTTTGCCTCTGAAATAAAATCCATTTTGCAGCATAAGGCGGTAGCGCGCCGGGTTGAGCATAAGGCGTTAAATTATTACTTGAGTTTCCAGTTTGTGCCCGCCCCTTATACCATGTTTGAAGGAATCAAGAAGCTGCTGCCCGGACATATGTTAACTTGCACTGCCGCTGGGATGAACGTAAAAAAATACTGGGAACTGGAATTTAAACCGCACACTGGTAAATCCGAAACGTATTATTTGGAAAGGTTCAGGGAGTTACTGCAAGATTCAGTGAGACTGAGGCTGGTAAGCGATGTTCCGCTGGGGGCTTTCCTGAGCGGGGGTGTCGATTCAAGCTCAGTGGTCGGTCTTATGCAGGGGCTAATGGATAAGCCGGTAAAAACCTTTTCTATAGGCTTTGCCGAGAGTGCCTTTAATGAGCTGGGATATGCCAAAATCGTAGCGGATAAGTTTCATACCGAACATCATGAGTTTAAGGTATGCGCCGATATAGTGGATTTTTTGCCCAAATTTGTCTGGCATACCGATGAACCATTTGCGATTGTTTCTGCTCTACCCACTTATGTGGTTTCTGAAATGGCACGCCAGCACGTCACTGTAGCGCTGACTGGCGATGGAGGAGATGAGCTCTTTGCCGGCTACGAACGCTATTGGTCGGAGCACATGGCTGAATATTATGCAAAACTCCCTCTAAGTTTGCGAAACAATATAATACTACCGCTGTTGAAATTGTTTTCCTGCCCCCTGCCGGCTGATTTCAAGCTCAAGGATTATCTGGAGAAGGCCATAAAGAAGACACATCTAGTAAATATGAATCCGAGTGAACGCTACATTCGGCACTTCTATGCCTTTGATAAAGCGGCCAAAGAGCGGCTCTACCACCCGGATATGGCCAGCCTGCTGAATCATGACCCGGGAGATATATACCGGGGATACTTTGAGCATACCAATGGCTATGCTTTTTTGGATAAGCGGCTATATGTGGATATTAAGACCTCCCTGCCGGATCACATGCTGACTAAGGTGGATAGAATGAGTATGGCGGCCTCATTAGAGGCCCGGGTACCTTTCTTAGATCACCGGCTGGTGGAGTTCTCCGCTACCATTCCGCCACAGCTTAAAATGACCTTAAGGGTACTTAAATCCCTGGTTAAGAAGGCCATGTGTGATATGTTACCCCAAGAAATACTAAAACGCCATAAACAGGGTTTTCTGTTACCGATTGATAGTTGGTTCAGGCGGGAACTAAAGGAATATGCACAGGAATGTTTCTCAGATACCGCACTGAAAGAGCAAAACTTTTTTGCCCCTGAATATGTAAAGCAGTTGTTGGCTGAACATTTGGAGAATAAGCGAAACCATGGAGAGCGGTTGTTTATGCTGATTTTATTTCAAATCTGGTATAAACAACATTTTACAGGATCCCCTTAAGTATATTAAGCGATAGTTTTTTGCCGGATTGGTGTTATAATGAAGTTTCCATTTCCTCTTAAATAATAGTAACTACCAGCCAATACCATGAACTACAAGCAGCTTAAACAAAATCTACATCAAAAAAAGCTGGCTCAAGTGTATTTGTTGTACGGGGAAGAGCATTATCTTATCGAAGAAACCGTGCAGTGCATTGAGCAATTAGTCTTTGATAATGGGGTGCGGGATTTTAATTATCAACTGTTTTACGGAGAAGAGGCTTCAGGGGCTGATATTATAAATGCAGCGCATACGATGCCGATGATGGCCAAAAAACGGTTGCTGCTGGTCAAACATGTTGAGCAGATGAAGGCCCCCCAATTAAAGAAGCTCACGGCCTATGCCGCCCAGCCCTCAACGAGCGCTATCTTAATTTTAACCGGCGATAATCTGGATAATAAAAAAACCTTTGTCAAGAGCCTTGCCTCTCCGTCTGTGGCGGTGCGTTTTTACCCGTTATATGATAGTGGTGCCATTGCCTGGATTCAAGCTAAAGTCAAGAAAGAGGGGTATCGGATAAGCCCTGAGGCGGGTCGGGGATTGTTGGAACTATCCGGTAACGACCTGGCTGCCTTGGCGAATCAGCTGGAGAAATTGTTTGCCTACACCGCTTCCCAAAAGAACATTTCCCTGGAGGATGTGGATCTGGTGGTGGGGAGGGTGCGGCAGCATAATATATTTGAGTTGGTGGAGGCTATCGGTAGTAAAAAACTGGAACGTGCGCTACATGTTTTGGCTAAAATACTGGCCCAGGGAGAGCCGCCCATATTAGTGATGGCGATGATAAGCCGCCAATTACGGCGCATCTGGAGGGCCAAGTGCATGTTGAAACAGGGTGTGCCCTGGAATGCTATCGGTCAAAAGCTGGGGGTGCCCAGATTCATCCTTAAAAATTTTACTTCGCAAGTGGAGGGATTTAGTTTATCAGACTTGCAGGCGGCGTTTCATGCTCTTTTAGCTACCGATATAAAGTTAAAAACGGGGACGCAATGGCCTCGACTGAGTTTGGAATTTTTGTTACTCAAGCTTTGCCGTTAGCTTATAGCGGCGGTTAATCGCTTGATTCTGTAGATATTGCCAGTTGTTGCTTGATTTTTAGACTAAATCATGCTATAAAGAAAAATAATCTACATTCCAGATGACTTACGCTAAAAAAGGTCAAGCTGATGAGTAAGTATAGCTTGTTTAGACTACCTGCATATCTATATTCCTTACCTACGCAGTTAATAGGCTCAAAGATATATTCCTTCAAGGAGGTGGATTCCACCAATCAAGTTGCCATGACCCTGGCCGAGGAAGGCGCCCCGGAAGGAGCGGTAGTAGTGGCAGATCGGCAACTACGTGGGCGAGGGCAACGCGACCGGGTTTGGTATTCCCCGCCGGGTGTGGGAATCTATCTTTCTGTTATATTGAAACCCTCCTCGTTTTTGGAGAATATTCATCAATTAAGTTTGCTGGCGGCAATAGCCGCTGCCGAGTGCATTGAATCGGCGACGGGTTTAAAAACCGGGGTTAAATGGCCCAACGATGTAATCCTTAATAACGGCAAAGTATCGGGAATCCTGGTTGAGGCTCATTGGGAAGCAGAGATTAAGCATCTAATTTTAGGGATCGGGGTCAATGTCAACCACACGAAGGATATGTTTTTGGCCCAAGGGGTTCCGGAAGCTACTTCTATTGCGATCGAAAGCGGTCAGGAATACTGCCGTGAAAAGTTACTCATGGATTTACTGCTAAAGCTTGAGGAATGGCGTCAAATTTATCAAAAAGAAGGCTTTGAGCCGTTATGGGTACGCTTACAGGAGCTGGATTGCACGCCAGGGGGTTGGGTAGAGGTGGTTTCCCTGGGGGATCGTTTTGAGGGGGAAGCCTTGGGAATAGATAAGGATGCCAGCCTGTTGGTCAGGACGGGGGAGATTATCCGCCGGGTTAATCAAGGGCGCATACGATTGAATTATGGTCATCTTCATCGCACAAATCCGGCACATTCTAACTAGTGTCATGTCAAATCTGTCATGCCGGACTTGATCCGGCATCCAAAGCTTGTGGATTCTCGCCTTCGCGGGAATGACAATCATACGTTACATGGATGACATGACACTAGCGTCGGGTCAAGCATAAAAGTAGGTTGGGTAGAACGAAGTGAAACCCAACAATGCCACTTGTAATGTTTAAGTTTCGTTTCTCAACCGATCTGTCAGGTGTCATTCTGCGCCCTTCGCTATGCTCAAGGATAAACTCCGCGAAGAATCTTCACCTTACATACATTGACAGACCCTTCGCCTTGCTCAGGGTGACGACTCACGACAATTTAAGGTTGGCACAACACTGGCGCCACACCTAAACAACATTAATTCCTTTCCTGATAAATAATGTTATTAACCATAGATTTAGGCAATACAACTACAGTTATTGGTGTCTTTTCGGATAAAGAGCTGGTAGACCACTGGCGCATCTCCACCCATTGGCCCCAAACCAGTGATGAATTAGGGGTTATGTTTCGACAGTTGCTGAGTTCAGCGTCTTCGGACGTTCCCCCAATTGAGGCGGCGGTTATCTCTTCGGTAGTTCCGCCCTTGACTGATTCGCTAGTGAATATGTGTGAGCGCTATTTTAACGTCACTCCTTTATTGGTAAACGCATCCCTGGATTTAGGGATTTCGGTGTGCTGTGATAATCCAAAAGAGGGGGGGGCTGATAGGTTAGTGAATGCCGTAGCGGCTTTTGAGCGTTCTGGCGGCCCATTGATTATTGTAGATTTTGGTACCGCAACCACCTTTTGTGTGATAAGCTCTAAGGGTGAATATTTAGGGGGCGCTATTGCTCCCGGGGTGAACATCTCAGCTGAAAGCCTTTACCGTTATACCGCTCAACTGCCCAAGGTGGATGTGGTCGATCCCGGACTAGTAATCGGCAAGGGTACGGTAAGCAGTATGCAGTCGGGTCTGTTCTATGGCTGCCTCAGCCTGGTGGATGGGATGATCGAGCGGATCGGTGCAGAGCTGGGTGATATGCCCAAGACAATAGCTACCGGGGGCTTAGCCGAACGCATCAGCCCATATTCTAAATATATTAAAGAGATAGACCCGTGGCTCACCCTGCAGGGGCTGCGTATTATCTATGAGCGTAACAAGCATAAAGGCTCATGAACTATTACGCTGAGATTGAGCGCTTCTTTATAAAAAAGCGGGGCCGGGGGTTGATGCTTTCCCCTAAGGACTGGCAGGTTATGAGTGAGTGGGAAGATGGGGGAATTCCCTTGCAGGTGATTTTGCGGGGTATTGATAAGACATTTAGCCAAAAAGGTTCTGAGAAACAAGAAATCAATTTTTTGGCCTATTGTAAACCGCAGGTGGATGAATGCTGGCGGGAGTATAAAAAACAAACATTGGGGTCGGCGGATTTATCAGGCGGCAAGCCTGCTCTCCCCAAAGAAGAGATAATGCGGCATTTAACCGGTTTTAAGCGGGAGCTGCAAACTAAGCTTAAACCGGATGAGGGCAGGTTTAAGCTTTGGCAGCCTGTTCAAGCCTCATTGGATAACTTGATATTTCTGGCGCAATTTGATCAATTGGAATCAAAATTAGAAATTATCCGGCAGCAGTTGTTGGAAATATTGCGGGACATTATGCCCCAAGCTAAGCTGAAACAGATTGAGGCGGAAGCGGAGGCTGAGCTTAAAACGTATCGGCGCTGGATGCGGCCTGAGGCTTACCAGGCTACCTATCGTGAGTTGGTCGGCGAGTGGGTGTTTAAGTTTTATGGTCTACCCGAATTGAGGTTATACGAACTATGAATCGTAACTTTCCATTAAAGCAAGTCCCCAAGGGGCACGATAATGTAAAACCTTGCCCCCATTGTGGCGGCGGTGGTTGGGAGACGCTGAGTACAGAAGATAGCTCTCAGGTAAAACGCTGCCGCTGTTTTGATGAACAACGACGGCAACGTTTATATCAGGAAGCCAAAATTCCGAACAAATTCCTTAATTGCCGGTTGGATAATTTTGAGGTATATGAAGGATCAAGCAGCAAACGGCGCATCAATCATAAGTTATCCCAACCCCATGAAGTGGCCAATTTACTGGTAAAGAAGTATCCGGCGGTAAGCAAAGGCCTGTTTTTCATGGGATCCTGCGGGGTGGGCAAGACCCATTTAGCGGTAGCCATAATTACCGAATTAACTTTAAATAAGGGGGTACCCTGTCTGTTTTATGATTTCAGGGACCTGCTCAAAGAAATCAAGCGCAGTTATACCCCTAATTCGCAAACCTCAGAATTTTCGGTATTGGAGCCGGTGGTGACTAAAGAGGTATTGGTGCTGGATGATTTGGGGGCCTGGAAGATTACCGACTGGGTGCGGGATATAGTTGAGTATATTATTAATAAGCGTTACAATGACAATCTAATTACAATTATTACTTCCAACAGGATGGATAATCCAGGAAAGCTGGATGATGAAACCCTTACCGACCGTATCGGGGTTCGACTGCGTTCCCGGTTGCACGAGATGTGCCAGGAATTTGAAATCGTGTCGAAGGATTATCGGGAGCAGAAAAAAAGGCCGGGTTCGCTTAGTAAATAGAAAACATATAGTGATTAAACTTTAAATTTTCATTTTCTAGGAGGTAGATTCTATGGGCATGTGGGTTGGTCGCGGGAGGAAGGCCAGGCGTTGTTATGGTTTTGACGAAATAGCTTTAGTTCCGGGAGCGGTAACCATAAATCCAAACGATGTAGATACCCGCTGGGAACTGGGGCCGTATGGTTTTGATATTCCCATTTTAGCAGCTGCTATGGATGGTGTGGTGGATACCAAATTTGCTATTGCTATGGGTAAATTAGGCGGGGTAGCTGTTTTGAACTTAGAGGGGGTCTATACTCGCTATTACGATCCCTATAAAGTAGTGGAAAAAATAATTGCCGCATCACCGGCTGAAGCTACCCGGATTCTACAGACCGTCTATACCGAACCGATAAAGGAAGAGCTGGTTGCCGCCAGAATTAAAGAGATAAAACAAGCCGGCGTTCCGGCAGTTGTGTCTACTATTCCGCAGCGGGCTTACCAATTAGGAAAGGTCGCAGAAGAAGCCGGCGCCGATATACTGGTTATACAGTCTACGGTAACCACAGTGCGGCATATCTCCTCCGAATACGAAACCGTAGATTTCGCTAAATTAAAGTCGATGCTGTCCATCCCTGTTATAGTGGGCAATTGCGTAACCTACAGTACCACTTTGGAATTAATGCAGACCGGGATTGATGGCTTGTTAATTGGAGTGGGGCCTGGAGCTGCCTGTACCACCCGTGGTGTGTTAGGTATCGGAGTGCCTCAAGTTACCGCTACCGCCGATGCGGCCGCTGCGCGTGATTTTTATTTTAAACAGAACGGGCGCTATGTGCCGATTATTACTGATGGAGGAATGAGCACCGGGGGTGATATTTGCAAAGCCTTTGCCAGCGGAGCGGATGCGGTGATGGTCGGTTCAGCCTTCGCCAAAGCCGAGGAAGCCCCAGGCAGGGGACATCACTGGGGAATGGCTACCCAGCATGCTAATCTCCCCCGCGGCACCAGAATTCAGGTGGGTACCTCCGGTTCATTAAACCAAATATTGTTTGGCCCGGCCGACCTGGACGACGGTTCTCAAAACCTGGTGGGGGCGTTAATGACCTCAATGGGAAACTGCGGCGCCAGGAATATCAAAGAAATGCAGTTAACGGAAATAATTATTGCGCCGGCGATAAAGACCGAAGGCAAAATCTTTCAACAACAACAACATGTTGGAATGGGAAAATAGGTTATTGGGGACTGGTCCCCTTTTTCAAGGTGGACTATGGTGAAAATCCACACCTGCCACATTCCATGCGCTTTGATAGAGTAAAGGAGAAAGAAGGTGGCTGCGGAAAAAAAAGAGATATGTTCTTACTGTGGCAAGAAAACCGGAGTGTATACCATGACCACACTCTATAACTGCCCCAAATGTGAAACCAGCGTATGTTTTGAATGCCTGCCCGATGAATCCAAAAAGGGACGAATTTTTAAAAAATATTTCTGCCCCAAGTGTGGGGAAAGAATGAGTTATATAGAAAAGGTTTAGCTCAGCTTCAATAAATCCCACCATTTTCTGGGTATAGTTCATATTCTACTAATAAATTCTATATTTCAGTCTGTCCCCAAGCCGAAACAAGATAAGGGAAGCATTGCCCTCTACGATTTCGGCTTGAGGACAAGCCGAGGGGTCATTGATCCCTCTTTTTCAAGGCTAGCTATAGTGAGTAGGTTGGGTTGAGGCACGAAACCCAACATTATCAACGGTTTTGTTGGGTTAAACGAAGTTTAATCCAATAAACATTATAGATTGCCCTACTTAATTATAAAAGGCATTAGTTATTGATTTCAAATTTCTTGTATTGTCTCAAATAATATTTTGAAGTTTTCAAATTCTTCTTTTGGTAAAGTCGGAACTATTTCCTTAGCAAAAACATCTTTTCCACCAGTGATCTTTTGAAAATGTGGTTTATCAAGAAGTTCTTTGCACAACTCAAAAAGTTTCTGTCGCTTATGAATATTTTCAAATTTGAGGCCAAAACCATTATTAGTTCTTTTTCGTTTTACTTCTTCAGAAAAATAATGTTCTAAAGGCAAATTTTTGCTTTTTGCAAAAGTTTCTTTCCCTTCTGGTACAGGCAACAAAACAGCAAATGCTCTTTCATTTTTATGCTTCTTTATATCCGCATTGCCATTAAATAGCATAAAATTTTTTCCAAAATCATTAAACGCTTTAATCCCTGCCTCATCTCTATCAAATAGGCCCATTTCCTTTCTCGGACTTCCATGCAATACTGATTTTAATCTTTCTGATAACCTGCTCCATCCTGCATCAGGTCCAGCTTCTTGTTTGGAAAGAGTATTACAACACATAATTTCAAATGGAAGTTCTTTTGTATATAGCTTTTTCCAAGCTGCCTTTAATATATAAACATCTAGGAGTCTGTCGGGCTTAAGTTGTCAAAAATAGTGAACAAGCCGCAATTAATAAATAAATCCGCAGACAAACGTTTTTTAATTATCAACCT
>JAJRUU010000189.1 GCA_024277605.1 bacterium | reverse complement strand
ATTTTGCAAATTTTGAGCATCTCTTTATTCGAGAGACCTCATATTTATCAGCTACTTACGCAATGTGATTACCAAAAAACTGAAACATCTGGTTGTATCCAGTTGAATTTATTCGATTATTAACCGGACAGTAGTGACCTAACGTGCAAAACTAAAAAATCTTGGTGTTTCGGCCTGGGGACAGGCCGAAAGAGCGAACTTTAAAGAATCAAACGGAATTATAACCCAAGGGTGCCTTGAAAAATTAGGATTTTCGCTCAAGATCAAGGCAGCCACCTGTGGCCATGCGAAAAATTTAACCACAGGCATATGGTTGATATTCCGAGGATTAAATTTTGAGCATAACGCAGAGATTGAGCGAAAAGACAATTGGGGACTTGTCCCCTTTTTCAAGGTGCCCCCAAGGCTAACCGGATCCTTCTTTCTACTTCTTTTAAATCCTTTTTGGTTAATTTTCCCGGCTGATAGCGAACCAATCCAGGAGCAAGAGTCACTACTTTTGCTCTGACCCAGGAGGGGGCAAGCAGGTTGGCTTTTTGCCAGTCTTTAATTTTATAATCATAGGACGAGAGGCGTGGCACAGAGGTAATCATAGCCACGGTAAAATCGCCGATTTCCCTTTGGAACATTTCAACACTAATTACCACCGCCGGTCGGGTTTTGGCGCTGGTTAAGTCAGTAAAAGGAAAGGGGATTAAAACAACATCACCCTTTTGATATATGGTATTGTTCTTCCCAGTTGTCATAGATAGCGTCTTTTTCGTTTTCCCAGTCACAAATAAAGCTGGCGGCGGCTAAGGCGGGCCACTCTTTTTCCGTAGCTGTTTCCTCTTTGGCAACTTTAGCTGCCGCTAACCGTTTCCTGCCGTGTTGAGTCTTTTTGTCTAACATTACTTTTGGCTTAAACAGTACACCGTTGTTTCTTACTACCACTTCCAGGACATCCCCTTCTTCAATACCTAAGATTTTTCTGAGCGGTTTTGGAACAGTCACCTGTCCATGTCTTAAAACCTTAACAAAGGACATAGTTACCTCTCCTTAGTGGTGGAAATATGCTTGGAATTAATTTTTACGTTTTATGTAATTCTGTAATTTATTATAGCGGTTGAGGGAGGGGTGTCAAGAGATTTCGCACTTTCCAATTAATCTTCTTCCTGGGGCAGCCACAGACTAAAAGTAGTACCCTCTCCTGGTTTACTTTCCACCTCTATTCTACCACTATGTTGTTCTATTATTCGATAACAAATTGCCAGCCCTAGCCCGGTTCCCTCCGGCTTGGTGGTAAAGAATGGATTAAACAAATTGGGCAAGTCTTCAGGCTTAATGCCTGCCCCTGTATCGGAAAAGGAAAGTTTTAGCATTGTTTTATTGTCTCTGGCGACTTGTTGTATATTAATAGTAAGCGTTCCCCCTTCGGGCATAGACTGGATGGAATTTAGCATCAGGTTTAAAAACACCTGCCCCAGTTGCTCCTTATCCATGTTTATCGGCGGCGGCTTAGCCGGATAATTACGCACTATATTTATACCGGCGCGACTTGCTTGGGCTTCGATTAGCCCTATCACTTTTTCCAGGCGGTTTATTATATCACCGGGCTTAAACTGCATTGGTTGGGGCTTGGCGAAGGATAAGAAGCTGGAGAGTACTTTATTTAAGCGGTCGGCTTCTTTATCCAATATCTGAAGCATGCGGTATTTTTTGTGCTGCGGGGGGAAGTCGGCGGCCAGAATTTCCACCGCCCCTTTTATAGAACTCAAGGGGTTACGAATCTCATGGGCTAATCCAGCGCTTAGCTGACCGATAGCCGAAAGCTTTTCCGCCTGTAACAATTCCCGCTCCATTCGTTTTAGTTCAGCCAGTGATTTTTCCAAATTTAAGGCGGTATGCTGATGCTTCTCTTTTTCTTCCTTCTCTCTGGCAGCCAATATGCCGGTGACTAAAGCCACTACATTATATAATACGATCTCCAGCCCCTTCTCCATGGGATTTGCCGGATCAAGATGAGCGGCATGCCAGAAGGCATGCGGGGCATAGATCAAGCTGATACATACCGAACAAACTATGGCCCCCCGTACACCGTATAAAAACGCAGCGAAGATTATCGGTATGTAATATAAGCGCCGGTAAATGTCATGAAAGGCGTGATTGCCGGTGCTGGTATAGTAATGAAAAAAAGAAATAAGGATAATGGAGCCGTAAATGAGGAACAGATTAAGCCATTTGCGTTGCATAAGCTGCCTTTGTGCCGGTAGAGTCTGTTAGACTATATAACTTTGCGATTTAAACTATAACGATTTTCCTCACGTAGCAACAGGTTCTCTTTGGTCAGCTTATCCAAATCCCTGCGGGCGGTACGCTCACTTACCGGGTTATAGACGGTGGATAACGCCGGGGTTGTCCACAAATCATTAAGTGAAAAATCAGGGAGTTTATATTCCAGAAGTATTCTCAAAAAATCATGCTGACGTTGTGTAATACTGCGGTTATGCTTTAGCTGTTCATAATAGTCTTTCAATGCCAACCGGCGGATGATTTCCATAATCCGGTCTTTTATTTCCGTTAACGATTCGATCACTCCCCGCAGGAAAAAATCCAGGAAGGGGGTAACATCGCTTGCTTTATTTTTCCTGGAAAGAGAGAAAGCCCAGAAATAATCATCAAGGTTGGCATAATAGAAGTTGGACAGCATGGGAGGCAAAAACTTTATTCCGGCAGTCTTTAATAAAATAGCCTCGATAATACGAGCCGTTCTCCCATTACCATCGCCAAAGGGGTGAATACGCCCCAAATAATAATGGGCAAACGCCGCCCGGATAACGGGTGGTTCTGTTAACATTTCAGCAGAATTAATCCAGAGAACAAACTCCTGCATCAATTTTTCTATATCCGCAAGTAACCTGGGCGGGGTATAGATTCCCCCATGCTCCTCATTCCCTACTTTAACAATATGATTCCGATATACGCCAGGTTGGTTATCCTTATAGTCAACGTTAACGGTAATTGCTTCATGCATCTTTTTTATAAAGCCTTCGTTAATGGGAATTTTCTCTTGAAAGGTTGGCACTTCATTTTTGATCATGTCGTAGACTGCTCTAAGATTGCTGATTTCCTGTTCCGCTTTGTTCTGGTAAGTTTTTTTAATTTCCTTGGTTAAAAGCGTCTCTACCTCCCCTTCTGATAAGGGGTTTCCTTCAATAGCTGCGGTGCCGAAGATAGAGCGCCTGATAATATCTTCTTCAAGCCGGGAAGCCCTGTCAGGTAAAATCGGTAATTCAGCTACCGTATGGTAAAGCATATCTACCTGGGATAGCTTGCTTTCCAGTTTTTGCTCATTATATGACCGGCTGAACACAAACTGTCCGGATTTAAAGGTCATGACCTTAGTTAGTTTATTTTTGTCCATTGTTTTGTCACACGATTTGTCACTGTTATCATGTTAATATCATAGTATAAATTAGCACGAACTGCTTTTTCTTGTCAAGGATTATGTCTGAGTAGGGAGTCATAGACTCCTTTGGGGACAAGTCCCCTAACGGTTTTCGGCTTGAGGCCAAGCCGAAACATCACACTGCCCCACCGCAGGTGGTTAGCAGTAACGCTGGCACATAATTAATGCAGGCCTGGCCTGCCACCCCGTGGCTATGGCCGACCGGGTTTTTTGTAGATGCCGCGTTTAGAGGATTTTATGAATTCCAGCCAATGCTCTATTTCGGGACAAGTGTTTATCTTTTCCCTAATCGCCGCTACCGCCTGAGTGGTATTTAATTTGGAGTGGAAAATGAGTTTATAAGCCTGTTCCAGCTTTTTGATGGTCTCAGGCGAAAAGCCGTGGCGCTTTAAACCTACCACATTAAGCCCGTAGATCTTAGCCGGAACCCCCGAAGCCATGACATAGGGCAAAATATCCTTACCCACCCCTGAGGCGCCGCCCACCATAGCATATGCCCCGATTCGTACAAATTGATGCACCGGGGTAAGACCGCCCAAAATGGCATGCTCTCCAATGCTTATATGGCCGGCCAACGTTGCCGCATTGGCCATTATTAAATGATCACCCAGGTGGCAATCATGCGCTACATGGGCGTAGGACATGATATAGCAATACTCACCGATCACCGTTTCTCCCGTCTCGGCGGTAGCCCGGTTTATGGTGGCAAACTCACGCACTACCGTATGGTCGCCGATTTTAAGCAGGCTATCCTCGCCCTTGAAATTCAGCGATTGCGGAATACCGCCGATAACGGTATGCGGATAAATCCGGCAATTTTGCCCAAGCTGGGTTCCCGACTCAATCACGGCATGCGATCCAATACTGGTATGCGCTCCAATGCTGACTTTGTCGGCTATGACAGCATAGGGACCGATGGTTACTCCCTGCCCGATTTCGGCATTGGGATGGACTATTGCAGTCGCATGTATTTTTTGCGCTCCTGCTTCATTTTTTGGCATCTTGACCACCTTTAGTAATATTTATAAGCGCCGTAAGTTTACCTTCAGCCACTAATTTATCTCCAACATAAGCCCGGCCGTCCATCCGCCAACCGCGGCTACGGCGGTGAGTGACATCTACCTCCAGCCGTAGTTGATCACCAGGCACTACTGGTTTTCTAAACTTAAACTTATCTATTCCCATAAAATATATCTGGGCATTTCCCTCGCTCTTAAGCGAAAGGATATATAAAATCGCCCCCACTTGCGCCAGGGTCTCCACGATCAACACCCCCGGCATAACGGGTCGCTCAGGAAAGTGTCCCACAAAATAGGGCTCGTTTATGGTGACATTTTTAATGCCTATAATCCGCTCGTCAAGCTTTATCTCCAATACCTTATCCACCATCAAAAATGGATAACGATGGGGTAGAATCCGTCTAATATCATCTGTATTCAGCATCCATGCCTCCTCTTGGTTTCTTAAGGTTATCGTGCTAGCTGCTTACTTAATGTATTTATCGTGCTCATACAACTAACGCTGATATTCAGTTTGGTTTGGCCAAATGTAATAAATCAATTATAATGCTCAAGCCCGTTCAGGTCAACCGGGAAAATATTAAGGTTTATATAATGAGGTAGTTGCAAAAGTCTCTGAATTAAAGGGGGACATGTCCCAGCCGCAAACTTTAGTTTGCGTAAACCTTTGTTTTCGTGTGATTTGCAAATCGCAGATTATAAGCCTGCGGCTACCCAAACAGGACTTTTGCAACTACCTCTAATGTTTTATTTTTTTCCTTGACAAATTTTGGCATGCGGCTATACTTGTATATAGCAATGTTTGCCAGTAGCAACCTATTGGAGCTAATTATGATTTCACCAGCCCAAGAGATACACAGCTTAATTTACCAACTCTTGCGCAGCCTGGAAAGCAGCGATCGTGACACCTGTGCCTGTTATGGGGTTACTCCATTACAAGGCATTGTCGTACTTGAAGTAGCTCAAAAACAACCGCTTAACATGCAGCAATTGGCAAAGCGGATGCAGCTGGCGGTAAGCACTATGAGCCGGGTAGTGGATAAACTGGTGGAAGGCGGGTTGATCTGCCGCAAGGAGTATAAAAATGACCGCCGCATAGTGTTGTGCGCCCTGACTGAAAACGGTCAACAAGTTGCCCAGCAGTTGGAAGCCTGTTATAAAGATTTTTTCAAGAAAATAGTTGATAAGATTTCCCCGGATGATTTAGGGGGATTCTTAAACGGTTTAAGGGTTACGGTACAACAGCTGCAAGGCTATATCGATGCCTGTGGTTGTGGGGATAAAAAGGGCTAGCGCCCCGTTTTTTTTGGCATTATATTTGCCATTAGCATCTTTTTTCACCGGCAATATATGGGGTTGGATATCATGGGAAACACAAAAAAATCTCAAGAATCGCTGGAAGCCAAACCGGCTGATGGGATAATCGGCTGGTTGGATACCCCCATAGGTAAAGTCCCCCGGGTGTCCACTGCCTTGAATCCGGCAGATCGCATCGGCTCATGGAGGGCACGCTGGGCTATTGGGATGATGCATTATACGGTAGCTCCCGGATTGTACGCCTTGGGTTATCCTGGCCCTTGGTCCGAGGTATTAGTTACTGCCAATTATAAGCTGAGTTTTGATCGCCTGCGGAGCCAAATGGGCGGTAGAGATGCCTGGCTCCTGATATTAGATACTAAAGGCATCAATGTTTGGTGTGCTGCCGGAAAGGGAACTTTCGGCACTGAAGAACTGGCACAACGCATAAAAATCACTAAGCTAGCCGACATTATCTCACATAAAAGAATAATTCTCCCCCAATTGAGCGCCCCGGGAGTAGCGGCTCACCTGCTCAGGCAGCATACCGGGTTTAAGGTAATTTACGGGCCTGTCCGGGCAGCGGACATTCCCTGCTTTCTGGATAACAACCTAAAAGTAACCCCTGATATGCGCCGGGTGAATTTCCCCTTCTTAGACAGGGTTGTGCTAACCCCCATGGAATTGGTTATGGCGCTTAAGCCCGCCGGAATTATGCTGGTTATATTTTTCGTTCTGGGTGGAATCGAAAAAAGCGGGTTTACACTTACCGGAATGCTGGCAAATGCAAGTTTCTCATTTACCCTTATAGCTTCTGGCTTATTATTTGGGGCAGTGGTAACCCCGGCGTCATTACCCTGGATTCCGGGCCGTCCGCTTGCGCTTAAAGGTGCCTTTGTCGGCTTGGCTGGAGCTGCTTTGCTAAACAAATTCTTGGGAATTTATCTTTTTGGCACCATGGGGATAGCCAGCTTTTTCTTAGTAACCGCCTGCTCCTCGTTTTTGGCCATGAATTTCACCGGGGCTACCACCTATACCTCCCTATCGGGAGTAAAAAGGGAAATGGCATTTGCAGTACCCGCCCAGGTTCTTTCGCTGATTATTGGGTTGGGATTTCTAATCAAAAGTTACTTGAGTTAAACCCGATCTATTCATAAATTCAGACTGGGTTTGCCAGACACCCCTTGTGAAATAAGGTTTATGAGCCAAGGCTTATGAGCCAACGTCCTAAAAGAAACAGGCTGTGCCTGCCCGAATTTTTCGGGTTAAAGAAAGGTACTTAATAAAAATGGCGGAACTACGATATCTTGAAAATGTAGTGAGCTTACAACTCAATAAAGATAAATGTATTGGCTGTGGCAGATGTGTAGAGGTTTGTCCGCATGCTGTTTTTGCCATGAATGCGAGCAAAACTAATATAGTTGACAGAAATTCCTGCATGGAATGCGGCGCCTGTACACAGAATTGCCCAACAAATGCCATCGCCGTTCAGCAGGGTGTGGGTTGCGCTACCGCATTGCTTAAAAGCTTTTTTACTGGTAATGCTCCAAGCTGCGGATGCGACGTTACCTGCAAAGGGACAGATAAAGATGGCAAGGATGCAGTGGAGGATTCTTGCTGTGATAAAGATAAGGGTTCTTGCTGCTAGCAAAGGTTGCTTATGACAATATTAATGAAGGGAGGTGAATGAAATGGAAAGAGAATGCTGCAATATTAAAATCGATGAGCTTGATAATGGCTATCGGGTTGAGATAACCGGCAAGGACTTAAAAGAAAAGTGCAATTGCCTGGAAGTTCTCAAGAATTGCTGCGCTGGACAGAAGACTGCCGCCAGTGAAAAAAGTAACTGCTGCTAGTCAGAAAAATGGGGGTGGGTTGATAGTAACTCGCCCTCTTTTTCTAAAATAATATTTCGATTATTATATGATAACACAGAAAATTGACAAAATAGAAGACGATGCCTCATCTAACCCGATCTATTCATAAATTCAGACTGGGTTCGCAAGACACCCCTTGTGAGATAAGGCTTATGAGCCAACGTCCTGAAGAAACAGACTGTGCCTGCCCGAATTATTCGGGCTAAAAACTAATTTTATCATGGCCGTAAAATTAATATTTCCACCATTTAGCGAAACCGCGATCAACGGGCCGCATTTAGCGGTTCCCCTGTTAAGTGCTATCTTAAATCAATCTCATATTGAGTCTCAGGCAATCGATTTAAATATCAAATTAATACGCAGGCTTCTTAAAAATGATATCCTTGAATACGTGATAAATGCCCTGAGGAAATCTGACTATGAAGAGACTGCTTTCGAAATCGCATGTCTTACACAAATACAATCACTTAACCTTGAACATCCTGGTACTGACTATACTGAGATTATATCAGAGGCGCTTGGGATTATCCGGCAGGTTCTGTTTCCTGTTCCAGAATCTTTAGCAAAATGCTTAAAAGACGAAAGGCAGCGGCCTGAAATTGTTTATGAGTTATATTCTGCTCTCTTAGAAGATTTGCACATAAGAGAACCCGATGTAATCGGTTTTAGTGTGGCTTTCAGTGAACAGTTACGGGAAACCTTATTGTTGGCTAAAATCGCCCGCAAACTATTCCCCGGCTGTCGCATTATCCTTGGAGGGAGCCAGATAAATCTGTTAGGGGAATCGCAATTAGCGGCACTCAAAGAAATCGATGTTTTTAATGTGATTGCCGTCGGTGACGGTGAGATCATCATCAAGTCTGCTGTGGAGGCGCTATCACGTAATCAGCATACCAGCCGAATAATTCGATCGGGACCTATAGACGAGACCAAACTCTCCCAACTCCCTCCCCCGCAATTCCCGGACACCGCTGATTATTTCTCGCCCTTTTATTTACCAGTACTGGTAGCTAAGGGCTGTTTTTGGGGGAAGTGCACCTTCTGTGATTACACCCGGCTTTCTGATTTAGGCGGCAAGCGCTACATATCAAGACCCGTGAGTGAGGTGCTTGAAGAAATACATTTTTTAGAAGAAAAATATACCCCGGGAAAAATACTCCTCATTTCAAACGCCGTCCCCCCTAAATGGTATAGACAATTAGCCACACAGGCGATATCTAAGGGCATACGGCTTAAGCTTTGGGCATATATGCTGCACTCTAAAGACCTGGATCGTAGCTTTTTTAAACTGTTATCCGCTGCCGGCAGACATGTAATAAACTTCGGCACCGAATCTACCAACGACCGCATCCTTTCAGTAATGAAAAAAAATGTCACTCGAGAGGTTATCTTTCAGAACATACGTGATGCAAAAGACTTTGGCGTACGTATAATCGTTAACTGCATAATAGACTACCCCAGCACCACTCGCGATGAGGCCTTTGTGGTAGCCCATGAATTAAGGGAATTACTGCCCTCCATAGACAAGCTGAACCCACAGTTGTTCGATCTTACCGCAGGCACTCCTATTGCGCACAATATAAGCCTGTACGATATAGAGCTAAACCAGGTTGCGCCTGTCAGATCCAGTCACGGTTACCATAGCCTTCCCTTTAAACACGGAAAAACCTTAAGCAGTGCCGATGAGAAATATCTACAACGTATATACTATAAACTCGCTGATGACGTGCTTAAATATCATAGAGTCTCTCGACTTAATCACCAAAAATGGCGGGCTGAAGACCTGCTGATTTTTGATCTAAACACAGTACTAACAAACGGCAAATCGCCTAAATTATGGCTAATTCCGCTACACGCAGAGTGGGCTATTCGTGATTGGGAGTATCGTCTTTTAAACACCATCTTTGAGCAATACAACGGCGTAATTTCACTAAAAAAGCTAAAAGTGCTTTTTTATAAGCGTACCCCAGAGCTAAAAGAGATAGACTTTACAGAATATAGCGCTTATCTTGCTCATTCCGGCTTAATCGTAAAAATAAGGCTGCACGATAAATGAACGTCCCCTGGACATGTCCCAGGGCATCCCAGGCGTTGTTATCCCGATCTATTCATAAACTCAGACTAGATTCGCCAGACACCCCTTGCGAGATAAGGCTTATGAGCCAACGTCCTGAAGAAACAGGCTGTGCCTGCCCGAATTTTTCGGGCTTAACAAGTAGCAGATTATCGTTAAGGCAGAATTGTGTTTCCACTGATGACACAATTGGTAATAGATGGTGCGGAGTTATATGAAAAAACACCCACAGCTTCGTATTTAGCCTGGTTATTAGTTATAGTACAATTGGTAATCGTAGGTGAGGATTTGTAGTAACAACAAATTCCGCTACCATAACTAGTCGCTTTGTTGTCGGTAATCGTGCAATTAATAATCGTCGGAGAGGAGGTGGTCCAGCAAAGAATCCCGCCACCGTACGAAGCATATCCATGCTGAATGGTAAATCCATCCAACACCGAATTGGATCCTTCACCGGAATTAAAGGTCACCACGCTACCATTATTACCGCCATCAATAATGGTGCTGGTAGCACCGTTTATGGAGCGAACAGTGATCGCCTTGCCGGCAAAATTTATATTTTCCATATATATTCCAGCATCCACTATTACCGTATCTACTCCGCTAACCGCTGTATCAATTGCTGCCTGAATAGTGGAATACTCCGATGGTACACTAAGTGTGGCCGCTTCTGCTCCATGACATTTCACGGCTATCAGCAGCAACATTATCGCCATTGTTATCATGGCATACAGATTGTTTTTACTCATATACTTTTTTTCCTCCTATAACCCGAAAAATTCGGGTCTTGTTATGGGCGAATAGACATTTAGTTGAAAATTATAAATTTATCAGCTTCCTGATCAACCGCCTCGGGCAAACAAAGTTTTATTGGACGTTGGCTCATAAGCCTTGGCTCATAAACCTTATTTCGCAAGGGGTGTCTTGCGAACCCAGCCTAAATTTATGAATAAGTCGGGTTACAAAAGCTTAACGCGGCGCTATTTTTGCGGTTTTGTTGATATAATAACGCCACTAAGCTAGTTCTCTATTAGCCCTACGCGTTTGTAAACTCTATTGTATCAATGCAGTTATATCTGCCGCAAGTTGATTTAACGCCGCAAGTACCGAAGTAGCATCTGTGCAGTTTATAATCCAATTATCATCATCAGGATTACCAGCAACACAACCATCAGTTTTGACAATCAACTCGTTCACGGTATCCAAAGCATCCTGGTAAAGTTCGTTTTTATCAGCAGTTTCTGTTTCAGCTTCTGCGATAACAAAAGTTTCATTGATACCCTCAATATCCTGCACATAGGCTTCTTTTAATCCCATTCCTCTAAACGAAGGGGAAGCTACACTCTGAATCGCACCATTTGCAGCCTCCACCGACTGGTGTACATCGGCAAATGCATTGCCGATTATAAAAAGAGTAAATACCATGAGGCCACACATTATTACTAAACTTTTCCGGATCATGTACATGTTTTAATCCTCCTTTCACGCATCGCGTAGACTGGTTAACACTGCATTAATCATATTAATTAAAGTTTGCATCTCATGTTGAGCGTCACAATCAATAACCCAATCTTTTTTGCCGTCAGGATTGGGTAGACAGCCATCCGCTTTTCGCTGGATATCCTTCTGCAACTTATCAAGTGCTTTATTATAGAGCTTATACTGTTTGGTTGGATTTGATGTTTTCTTTGCCACTCGAACAACGCTACCAATGGAATCGATCTTTTTAGTCAATCCCTTCTTCCGGCTCTTAGCCCTATTTCTGAATGCAGAATCAGGCAAGCCGTTGATTAGCGTCTTTAGCTGATCAAGAAGTTGTTCCGCATCTCCAGTAGTAGAGCCGCCTTCGGAGACATAGTCACGCAGATAAATCACCCTGTCTCTGATTATAGTAATTATACCATCCAGTCTAGATTGGGCGCAACAATCAATAATCCAATCTTTTTTCTTGTCAGGATTGGGTAGACAGCCATCCATCTTCCGCCGGATATCCTTCTGTAACTTCTTAAGTGCTTTATTATAGAGCTTATCCTGTTTGGTTGGATTAGACTCTGCTTTTGCCGCACGTACGATATTAACCAAGGAATTGATTTTCTTGGATAGTGACTTCTTTCGGCTCTTAGCATT
>JAJRUU010000188.1 GCA_024277605.1 bacterium | reverse complement strand
CCCGAGGCGGCTGATCAGGAAGCTGATAAATTTATGCTTTTCAATTAAATGTTGATTCGCCCATAACAATACCCGAATTTTTCGGGTTAGGGCCGAACGATTTTGTAAAAGGAAGGCCAAGTTAAACAAACAAAGAGTACCTGGAAGGAAGGTCAGATGAAACCAATAGATGCTATAAAGCGGAAAAACTATTTTGGGTACCTTGTTTTGGCCTCCAGCCGGGGAACCGGCTTGCTGCTCCTTGGATTATTGTTGCTATCTGGCGGCTGCGCCGGGAATAACAAACAGCATGAAGGGGTAATAGCCAATCCGCAGAACGGTTTGCCACTTCCAGCCGATACCCCTTCCGCCAAGGATGTAAAGATAAATCAGTATTTGCTTTCACCCGGGGATGAGATCAACATTACCGTATTCCCGCAGCAAGATCTTACCCGGCGGTTTATTATCCCGCCCGATGGACATATCTCATATCCCCTGGTAGGCGAAATAGATGTCAAAGGGAAGAGCTTAAATGATCTCCGGGAAATTATTTTAAAGGGATTTTCAAATTACCACAAAACTGAGCTTGCCTCCGGGGATGAGATTTCCATCACGGTGTACCGCCATGATGAGCTCGCCCGGCGATTCGTTATTCCGCCTGAAGGTTCTATTTTTTATCCGCTTGTGGGAGAGGTTGAGCTTCAAGGAAAAAGCGTAAAACAGGTCAGAGAAACCCTTGTAATAAAGCTACAAAAATATATCAACAATCCTCAAGTTGAAGTTAATTTGATCAAGGCTGAAACGCCCAAGGTTGTGGTTAATCCGCAGGTTAGTATGGAAGTATTCGGTTTTGGCGGTCAGAAGGTCTTTGTGCTTGGGGAGGTGAATAGACCGGGAGTGTACCTGGCTGACGGCCGGATGGGGATCATTGAGGCCCTGGCGACTGCGGGTAGTCTGACGCTTGATGCTGCGCCGGAAAGTATATTATTGATACGGGGTGGAATGAATACCTCCAAGCCGGAGTTAATAACATTAAACCTGGAAAGCTATTTGGAAGAGGACCTTTTTGCCCGGAACATTAGCCTTCGGGGGGGAGACGTCATTTATGTCTCAAGATCGTTTATCTCCAATGTGGATAGGTTTTTCGAACATCTTTATGTAATTGTCAGACCATTGTTGGCATTGGAAACCGGTATTTATGTGGGACAGAAAATAGAGGGTGGGGCTAATGATGGGGGTGGAACGTCGGTTCCGGCCAGATAGGGCCGCCTGGATTTTATCGAGGGGAATCTTGTGATATTGGTCATAAAAGAGTAAGCCAGAGAATTATAATGACATTAGTTGAAATGCTACAGCAGCATGCCGGAAGTATTCCACAGAAACCGGCCATCGTCTTTCGGGATGATAAACTGAATTACGCCAAATTAAATGATATGGTCAATCGAGTAGCGCATGCTCTTTTGGCGCTGGGTGTTAAGCCGGGGGATAGAGTCGGCCTCTTACTGCCCAGAATTCCTGAGTTGGTAGTAAGCTTCCTGGCAATTGCCAAGCTGCGGGCAGTAGTTGTGCCGATTAACTTTGAGCTTAAACCCAAAAAGATCAGTTCGATATTACACAGCACTTCACCGCATTGTATAATTGCTCACTCGCTTTACCTCGTGTTGCTCGAGGAATCTTTGCCCAAGGACAGGCCGACAGAAGTAATTGCGGTTGGGGATAATGGCGGAAACTGTTTACCATGGGATGAAATACAGAAAAAAGGCAATACTCTAGACCCTGGTGTTGCAATTGAGGCTGAGGATATCGTTTATCTGAATTATACCTCAGGCTCTACCGGGAATTCTAAAGGAGCGGTGACTACCCATGCCAACATCTATTGGAATACCAGCGCTTCCGTGTATGCACTCGGGTTAACCCCCAATTAGGTTCACTTGTGTATGTTTGCCCCTTTCGCACACCCACATGAGATATTTGCCCGTCCGCTTTATTTAGGGGGAACCCTGGTGATTTTGGATAAGATATATCCGAAATCATTGGCCGAGGCTATATCCAGGCATAAGGTAAGTTGTATGATGGGTTTAGCGCCCATGTATGAAAATCTATTGGGTGTGCTGGAGCATAAGGCCTATGATGTGAGCTCGTTAAGGCTTCCGGAAAGCGGCGGCATGTATACGCGGGTTGAGCTTGCCGAGCGCTTCAGAAAGAAATTAGGGCTGCCGATTATTCCCGTCTGGGGAAGTACCGAAACTACCGGGATTGCCTTGGCCAATCGTCCGGGTGAATATATTCTGCCTGGTTCGCTGGGTAAACCATGCATTACCTACGAAGTTAAGATAGTGGATGAAGCAGGTAGAGAGCTTCCTGCCGGGGATGTGGGTGAAATGATTTTTAAGGGTCCGGCGGTTGTTCAGGGATATTATAAAGATACAGCGTCTGAGCAGGGGTGCTTTACAGATGATTGGTTCTATAGCGGAGATTTGGGGAGAACAGATACGAACGGCAATTTTTACTTTGTAGAAAGAAAGAGTGGCATGATGAAGGTGGCCGGGTTGAAAGTCTATCCCCTGGAAGTTGAATTGATATTGGAGAGCAACCCGGCTATAAAAGAGGCGGCGGTCATATCTGTCAAAGATAGATTGCGAGGGGAGGTCCCCAAGGCAATTATAGTTACCAATAACGGAGAAAGATTGTCGGAAAAAGAGGTTCTTGAATTTTGCAGAGCGCAAATGGCGCATTACAAACTGCCTAAGATAATCGAAATAAGAGAATCCTTGCCCAAGACAGGGAGTGGGAAAATTAATAAAAAGGCTTTGCAACCCGAATGATTCGGGCCTTATTAACAGTAAAACCACATCTTCCTGATAATATTAACTTTGACAGCTTCCACACAATAATTTTCAGGCAAGCAAAGTTATCATGGACGTTGGCTTTAGATCCAATACAAAAGGAAATCTGGCAAATCACATATAAACTTATGAATAGATCGGGGCAAAAGGAGTATGTATGAAGGCGCTGGTAGTTGATGCGGAGTGGAAACCGCGGAAAGAGTATGCTGTAAGCGAAGAGGAAGTAATCCGCCGCAGGGCTTCTGTTGGAAGCCGGGTATGGTGCAATCCCAGTTTCGAAGTCCGCGATGTGCCGACACCGGATATAACTGATAATGAGGTACTTATCCGGGTAAAGGTTTGCGGGATATGCGGCTCAGATACACATGTTTATGAGACTGATGCACAAGGCTATATAATTTTCTCCGGCTTAACCAAGTTCCCCTGTATTTTAGGGCATGAATTTTCAGGAGTAGTGGAGAAGGTTGGCGCTAAGACAGTTAATTTAAAGGTTGGCGATGTGGTTGCCGTTGAAAGCGTGATGTGGTGCGGTATGTGTCAAGCCTGTAGAAGCGGCGCACCCAATCAATGCAAGCGTGTGGAGTTAATGGGTTTAAGCGCTGATGGAGCTCTCGCCGAATATGTGGCGGTAAATGAAAGGTATTGCTGGAAGATTGATGAGCTACTTGAAGTTTACTCAGAGCGGGACACCTTCAATGTCGGCGCCCTTATCGAACCGGTTGGTTGTGCCTATAACGGGATATTTATTTCCGGCGCCGGATTCAAACCGGGAGGGGTGGTGGCGGTATACGGTGTTGGGCCCATTGGGCTTGGTGCGGTGGCTTTAGCCGGAATTGCCGGCGCCAGCCGGATTATAGCCTTTGATATAATAGACGAACGGTTGAAGATAGCCAAAGCCATGGGGGCCGATTACGCCTTTAATGTCAATAAAATGCATGACTGTAGTCCTGGAGATAAGGTTATGGAACTCACCCGGGGCTGGGGAGCCGATGTTCAGGTAGAAGCGGCGGGGGCCGCTCCGTTGACTATACCTGAAATGGAAAAATCATTATCCAATGAAGGTAAAATCATCTATCTGGGCCGGGCGGCGACCAAAACATCCATGTATTTGGATACCCTGGTTTCAGGCGCCAATAAGATTGTTGGCGCAAGGGGGCATGTCGGATACGGCATTTACCCTAATCTTATCAGACTGATTGCATCTGGAAAGCTTGATTTGAAAAAGATGATTACCGCAGAGTATGCCTTTGAAAAGGTCGTAGAAGCCTTAAAAAACTCAGTAGCCAGAAAAGATGGAAAAATTTTAATCAGGGTATCTGACTGATAGCGGCAAATAAAACAGATTGCGAAGCTGATCTGATGAGTTGTGTTTATTTAATTCTTATGTAGGGACGGGCACATGGAATTTTTGAAAATATGGGAGATAATGCTTAGGCGAAGAAAGCTGGTAATTATCACGTTTTCTATCATTTTTGGCACAATGGTAATAGTAACTCATTTGGTTACACCATCTTATGAAGCAAGAGCCAAACTCCTTATTGAGTCATCGAGTACGTTGTCATCTTTGATGTCGAGTTTGGGTGTAACCTCAGTTGGAAAAGGATTTACATCTTCCAATGATGACACTTATACAACCAATATAGCCCTGGCTACGATCAGACCTCTCCTGGAGAAACTAATATCCGAATTGAATTTGAAAGACCGTGACGGGGAAAAGATTAAACCGGATGATGTAGCCGATGCGGGGTTATCACACCTATTGCTTCCTCAGCCTTGCCTTGAGGTGGCTTTGTATGAGGAAACGGATATGTTGGAGATAGTTGCCTATTCGACTGATCCGAAACAGGCTGCTGATATAGCTAATAAACTGGCGGAATTTTACATAGAAGATATGCTTAACAGAACAAGAGAAGAATACAGGGCCGCCAGGATGTTTATTGGAAGCCAGATTAATAAGGTCAGAGAAGAATATTATACATCCTTAGCTGACCTTAAGGACTTTAAGGTCAGAGAAGGTACAGTTGACCTCGGCCTGGAAACCCACAACCTGGTTGATAAAATAAGCGTATTAAGAAATAGTTATGATGCCAATGAAGAAAATATTTTTACATTAGAAAAGGAGACGGCGGAGGCTAAAGATAAGCTGGCAAACATGGAGCGCTATAGAACAGAATCCAAAGAATTTTCCCAGAACGACCAGCTGAAAAATTTAAAGCTCAAACTGAGTGATATATTAATCGGTATTGCTGAGAAAAGCATTGATTTTTCTGATGAACATCCTGAATATAGATTACTCGAAAAAGAGATGGAAACCGTTAGAGAACTCATTAAAAAAGAAGCAGATATGCTTTTTACCAGAGAAATGTTGTCAATAGACCCTGTTTATGACGTTCTTTATAGAAAGTCCATTGAAGGGGATCTAGATAGAGAAGTGGCTTTAGCCAAGAGGGGGTTATTGAAAAAATTCCTTGATAAATATCAGGGTGAATTGTTGACGCTGCCGGTTAGGAGCGCTGAAAGCTCTAAGCTTGAATTAGCCCTTTCAGTAAAAAAAGACTTGTATCAAAAACTATTGGAGTATATGACTCAAGTGGAAATTGCCGAGTCAATGACTATATCTAATATCAGAACGGTTGAACCGGCGGTTACACCAGAAAAAACTTACTTCCCGAATACACCGTTAAATTATGTGCTGGGGGTCTTTTTTGGTCTGTTCTGGGGGTTGATGTTGGCGCTCTTTGTAGAGTATATCGACAATACCGTTAAATCACCCGAAGACTTAAAACATATTAAATCCCCAACCTTGCTCGGCAATATTCCCAAGGCAAAACAACTCCAGAACATGAACCTGATTTCCAGCTTACCCCCAAACTCCCCTATTGTTGAGGCATATCGTACCATAAGGAACAGCATACGCTATGCAGCCATAGATAAACAGATTAAGACGTTGGTGGTCACCAGTTCTATTGAAGCGGAAGGGAAAAGCAGTCTTGCGTCAAATATTTCTATTGCCCTCAGCATGGAAGGCAAGCGGGTTATATTGGTGGACCTGGACTTAAGAAGACCATCGATTTATAAGTTTTTTAATGTTTCCAATAAGGCAGGGGTCACAAGTGTTCTTACGGAAGACCTTTCCTTGCAGGAGACGATAGCTTCTACAACTATTAAAGGGGTAGATGTATTAACCAGCGGCCCTATCCCTCCCGACCCCAGTGCATTGATTGAGTCAGAGAAGCTGAAGAATATTATCTGCAGACTGAAAGAAATGTATGATATGGTGATTATTGACACGCCCCCGGTCTTAGCCGTTAATGATGCCAGCGTAATCGGGGCCTCAGCGGATGGAATTATATTTGCCGTCGAAGCAGGGAGAGCGACTTTCTCCATGCTGGAACACGTTAAGGAGCTTAAAAATAAAGCCGGATTCAATGTTGTGGGGGTTGTTTTGAATAAGTTTTCTGCCCATGCTTCCGGCTACTATCATTACTATTATTATAATAGCTACTATAAAAAATGATAGATGCGCATACCCATATACTCCCGACCGTTGATGATGGGGCTTCTGACAAGGAAGAGGCGATAAGGATATTAAAAAATGGTATTGCTGATGGAGTAAAAACTTTTATACTAACCCCTCATATTAGAAATGATGCCGACTGGAATAAAATAGATGCCATAAAGCAGGCTTTTGTTACACTAAAGAAAGAGTGCGCAGAACGTGAGCTGGGTATTGAATTGATACTTGGGGCGGAAATCTCTATCACGCCAGACCTTCCACATAAAATAGACTCTAATCCCTTAATTACAATAAACGAAAAACATGTATTAGTGGAACTGCCTTTTCTCCAATTGCCGATTTATACAGAACATGTGCTATTTAAGTTATTAGTCAAGGGCGTTACCCCCATAATCGCTCATCCTGAAAGATATATGTATCTGAAAGGAAAAAGCGAGATTATTAGACAATGGGTGGAAAACGGGGTAATGCTCCAAATAAATACAGGGAGTCTGATTGGTTTATATGGAATGCAGGCAAAAAGAACTGCTAAAAAACTTTTAAAGGAGGGTTTGGTGCATCTCATCGGGAGTGATGTACACTCTGACAAAAAAAAGGATTATGGCTTTAGCAGGGGAGTCGGAATTATAAAAAAAATAGCGGGACATGAAATGACACATAAAATCCTTGTAAGCTATCCCTGGGAAGTTATTAGAGCTAAAAGCTAGGAGTCT
>JAJRUU010000187.1 GCA_024277605.1 bacterium | reverse complement strand
TCGATAACTTCATATTTGGGCAAAGAATCATCTTTTCTGCGGGTTAATATATAGATATTATGCCCCTTTTGCGCCAGTCGCTTGCTTACCTCATAGACTACCCGGCATGACCCGCCATAATTATCCGGATAGCTTAAAAAACTAAACATCAAAATATTCATAAACTAACGTCCTCTACATTTTGACAACATAACGCTATCCATTTACCTGCTCTGCCTTTGCTATTTATACACAGGTTTAAAAACAACGGCCTCCTGAAGCAGGTAATTACAAAACTCAGAATAATAGCCAGCTCTACTATTACGAGCGGAACAAGCTGTAACTCGGAAAACAAGTACAGCGCAGTCATTAAGTAAATGCCTGATATTTGCGGTATATACGTATCTAACAAACTTATCCCCAATATGCCGGAACATAACCAGGTTCCATAAATCAACCGGCCTAAAGTTATAATAAAAGACGCAAATGCCAGGCCTTTTAAAGCAAAGCAATAATAAAATATTACCGTTATGGGCAGGCAAATTAAAAATCCTATTATTGAAATCCTGGCCGAAAGGTCTTCCCTGTAGAGTTTTATTACAGTCGTCTCCGATAGAGATAAGGTAAAAAGCATCCCCTCCAAAATAAATATTTGTGCCAGCAGCACTGAGCCGAGATACTCTTTTCCGTAAGCCAAAAGCACAAACGGCTTTATTAAAGGTAAAATCAGTATGGTCATAATTATGCTTGCAATGGCAAAAACAACATTCATTCTAAAAAAAAGCGTTTTTATTTCGTTTTTATCTTTATGGATTTCCCCAAAAGTGGGCAGCAATATTTTTGAGAAAATACTATTGAACAGCCTGAAAAGAATGCTTTTAAACAATTCGCCTACTGCCAATAGCCCCATATTAATCGGCACGGAAACCACCGAAAGCACATAGAAAGACAGCTTTCCCTGGATCGTTCCTAAAATCGGGTTTATCGAAAACCACTTTACCTGATGAAAAACATCCCTTAAGCTACTTTCCTTATGAATTTTTGCGCTCTTTAAAATTCCCGATTTTATAAGTAACCAGCCGGAAAGTATCAGCGATATAGCTAACGCAAAAATCTGAGAAGCAAAAACACCGGGAACTCCCATCTTCAGTCTGAAAACGGCAAAGAAGAAGCCAATTAAATATAAAAACGAAAAAACAATATCTGAAGCAACAATCTCCCGAATACATTTTTTGGAGAAAAACAGGGCATTTAGCAATAACTTACTTGAACGTAACAAAAGGACGGCCAGGCACATTAATAGTAAATAACTGTCGACTTTCAAAAAATAAAGCGTCACCAAATACAAAAGCATGCCAAGTATTGTTAACGGTAACCGCATAAAACAAATAGTTTCAAATAGATTCTTATTGGAAATAGTGCCTTTGCTGTATTCACGAATAAGCGTTATATCAACCCCTAAATTGCACACTGCCAGGAACAAAACCATGTAAGCGGTAAGCATGGCAAATAAGCCCAACTCACCCGCCCCCAAAAATCTGCCTAAAACGATGGAAACCACAATTGCGGTGACGCTATATGCGCCTTCATTAACTAAAAGCAGCAAATAAGAACGGGTAAAACCTTTATCCGCCATTGTTTAAAAGCTCCCTTTCCGGCTAATTCAGAGTACACCGCTCGATAGCTTTCTATAAACTTCTCCACCGAAAAGTACTCTTTAATAGTAGGCAGGCAATTATTGCCATAAAAACTGTAATTTTCTTTTAATTTACCAATAGCTTTCGCCATTTCGCCTGCTTCCGGCTCGGACACCACGCCGCATTTCTCTTTGGCGATAATGTCTTGTATGCCCACTAAATCGGTTACAATTGCCGGTTTTTTGAGCGCTAAACCCTCTATAATTGAAAGCGGACAGGGTTTGTTGTATTACGATGTGGTGAAGGGTGCGATTACCGCATCCGCCTTATCATAGATTTCAGACATGTTTTTTACGATCCGGTTAATAACACAAACATTGGCGTGTTTGTTCTTGTTGATGATTTTATCTATGAATTCCGTCTCTTTTTTTCTCCATAAGATCAAAAAGCTAACCTCTTTTAATCTTTCGGCCACTTGCAGCAATAAATACAGGCCGCGGGCAGCCAGCATTTTAGGAAACAAGGGGGCGCTGGCAAATAAAATAGTAAATTGAGCGCTACTCGCTCTCGTTCTGGCAGGCACAGGAGCTATACCGGGATAGATCAGCCGAATCTTACCTGGCTCCAGGCCATGCTCTATTAGTCTTTGTCTATCCAGCTCACACTCCACCACTATAATATCTGCTTTATTAATGGTTTCCGGCGATATATCCTTAGGCAATCCCCCGGATACGGTCAACAGCTTAGGCCCATATTTGAGCCGATTAAGATAATAGCTCTCCCCTCCCCAACTGAAAATATGGGATATCCTGAATTGCTTCTCGACTAAGGAGATAAACGGCCTGAGCGGATGCAGTTTTCTATAAAATTTAATCATTCGTTTGCCGATTTTAAATTCTTTGTACGGTGTCATTGAAAACAGGAAGCTGCTGCTAAAATGGTTATGTAATAATTTGACCTCTTTTGCGATCGCTTCCTTTTCAGGATTATAATCCCCCAGCCAGTAAATTATCTCTTTTGACATAGAATAACCCATTCATATGGATGCTCAGATGGATATTGGTCAATGCGGTCAATCAGCTTTCTCGCCAAAGCGCCCAATTTTAATTTATGAAAACGTGAGATATATACTTGAACATCAAAGTGGTTGATATTATTAGACAATGTAAGCGTTGTAAACCTGTTTTCTTTCATCTCGTTTATGATTTCTCTCCTGTACCACAACTTGTCATAAACTGCCAATTGAGCGGGATCCAGCTTTCTGCGAATTTTTGTTTCAGTAAAAAAATTCGGCACATCGAAGATCAGAAATCCATCTCTTTTTAAAACCCGCCATGCTTCAGCAAATAATTTTTCCCGGTCAGTATCCTGAAAATGCCGTATAAAGCGGAAACTATATATCAAATCAAATGTAGCGCTTTTATAAGGCAAGCAAAATGCATCTCCCCGTTGCAGTGACCAGGGGGCCTTTGTTTCATGATTTTTTAGCAGCTGGGCTGCGCTTTTGAGCATATTTTCACTATAATCCATGGCACATCCCCGCTTTAAGCCCATAATATCTGTAGTAACCCGTAAAGGTCCCGGAGCCAATTCGAGGGCAGTGTCCAGAAAATACTTTTTTATGGTTTCATTGACCACTTTTACCTGCTTTCGGTGTTGAACCTGGGCCAATGGCGTGGTGAACCGGGTGGCAGTATAATTATGGACCACCTCATTATTTCGGTAATATTCCCTGACTTTCTCTCTGTTATACATTGGTTTGTTTATGATATATAAGGGTTAAAGTCAAAACTCATCATCTCTCTACCCTGATCTATTCATAAGCTCAGACTAGATTCGCCAGACCTCTTGTGAGATAAGGTGCATGAGCCAACGTCCTGAAGAAACAGGCTGTGCCTGCCCGAATTTTTCGGGCTAAACGTTATAAATATCGGGCTTATAGTAATCCAGGTTATGCTGCATCCATTCGATGGTCTGCTTAAGGCCTGCGGTTAATTTAACTTTAGGCCTCCAATTTAATAGTTCCCTGGCTTTTTTATTATCCGCGAGCAACCTTTCCACTTCACTGTTTTTCGGTCTTATGCGCTCATCATCATATATAAGCTCAACATCCACATTCATAAGCTGCTTTATCTTATCCGCCAGTTCTCCGACCGATATCTCTTTATTTGAACCAATATTAATAACCTGCCCATCGCTAAGCCTGGATTCCGCAATTCTAATAAAGCCCGCTACGGTATCACCTACATAGTTAAAGTCTCTGGTAGGATGTACTGAACCCAGCCTTATGCTTTTCTCCCCCCTCAGAGCCTGGGTAATAATAGTTGGTATCACCGCTCTGGCGGATTGTCTGGGCCCGTAGGTGTTAAAGGGCCTGCAAATGGCCACCGGCAGCTTAAATGACCTGTAAAAACTTTCCGCCAGCATATCCGCCCCTATTTTGGTCGCCGAATAGGGCGATTGCCCCTGGAGGGGATGCCGCTCATCAATGGGCACATACTGCGCTGTGCCATAAACCTCGCTGGTTGAGGTATGCACTACTTTGGCAACCTGGCTTTCTTTGGCAGCCTGTAAAATATTTAATGTGCCCACCACATTGGTGGCAACATACGACTCAGGCGAATAATACGAATATGGAATTGCAATCAGTGAAGCCAGGTGAAAAACAATTTTTCTATCCTTCACCGCTTTACTCACTCTATAAGCATCCCTGATATTTCCCGCAAACACCTCCAGGTTGTTTCTAATATCCTTGGGAAAGGTATCGATCCAACCCCAATTATTAAACGAGTTGTAATGCACAAAGGCCCTCACATCAGCCCCCAGCCCAACCAACCGCTCAACTAAGTGGCTGCCGATAAAACCGCAACTCCCGGTCACTAAAACCTTCACTCCCGTCCAATTCATGCCGTATTACACCCTTTCTGACAGAGGCGCACATCGCCTACATACAGGTTTCTGTCCTCATGCAGCTGACTGTTTCCCCCGTCATTGACAAATGAAACTTTTAAGCTCCCTTGATAACCAACGCTAAGCGGAAGCTGAAAATGAAAATCCTGCCACTGGCGATTACGTACATACAGCACATCGAGCAGCTCATCATCCAATCTCAGCAGCATAACCGGCCATATTCCACCCGCCGGAGAGGCTTTTGCCCTGATGATAATCTCCCTCGGCTTTCGCCCTGATACTATGGGAGTGGAAATGCTGCCCGCCCAATACATCTCGCCATTTTGATAAACATATTCATCGGCATAGTTTTCAGTCTTGCCCCTCCAACTATTGCTTTTGATAAACTTAACAGCCAAAGAATCTATGCGGCGGGCCACGTTTTCTGCTTCCTGCGCCCTACCCTGCGCCACATAGCAGCGTTTAAGTAAAGAGAACCGCTCTATACGTTGGGAAGGATCCAACGAATCAAGCGCCAAACCCTGTAGCAGCTTTACGGCTGCCGAATAATCATTACGTTTGTACTTGAGCCTTGCTTCGAGCAGTTGTAATGTAACGCCGTCCTGTATGGCTTTGATCCCGGATATATGTCCAGCTATCTCTCTCTGTAAGCTTTTATCGGTTGCCGGGGCTTTTTTAATAGCATTACTTAGACTCTCTATTGCAGGCTCATAATTCCCCATTTTTATCTGCGCTTTGGCCCGCTTAAGATATAGCCTGGCATAGATGGAGTTCATATCCGCCTTAAAACTTTCCCCCATATATCCCGTATAATTTCTCTTGACATAATGGTAAAAACCTTCAACTTGTGCAAGCGAGCTTAAAACATCCTCTGTTTCCCGCTCATGTTCAAGTAACCGCCGGCCCCTTTCCGCCAGCAGGTATTCAACCTTAGCCATCTCAACCGCATATTCTTTGAGCATGCCCTGGGTAATCAAAAAATCAGCAAAGTTTTTATGTCTGCTGGCATTTTCAGGTATAATCTGCTGTACCGCATCATAATCCCCCATGCTCTTCCAGCAAATATCGAACACCCTGTCAAAAGAGTTCTCATCCAATTCGATAACCCGCCCAAACATCGCTATTGCTTTTGCCTGCCGTGTGGGTGATAAGATCCTCCAGCTATTTAAATAATACGAACCGGCTTCATTTAAAACCATTGCGCTTGAAGGATTTAAGTAGCTGGCTTTTTCAAACGCCTCAAATGCTTTTACATGAAAGGTCTGCGGTCTTAATAAGGCGTATGCCCCGGCCAAGGCTATCTGATGCCGGCTGTTCGAGGGATTTAAATAAACCGCTTGCTGGGCGTTTGTTATAGCTTTATCTATGAGGCTCTTCCTGTTAGGCATATCTTTCCATACGCTGGGTTTTATGGCTTCCTTAATATATAAACTGGCTAATTTACAGTAATAATCGGCATTTGACGGGGTTTGCTTAATGGCTTTATTTAATAGCAGGATTAATTCGGCATCCGGTGTGCCGGGTTCTATATTTTGCCACAGAGAACTTATTTCAGCGGGATAATACCGGTGGGCTGCATATTGTTTGCCCACGAAAACCGACAGCCCCAATAGTATGATAAAGCCGGATAAAAGCTTAAGTCTGTGTGACCGCACTAAAACTCACCCCCATAATAACCGTTAGCAACAAAATATTTGCCGGAATATGCATATTAAAATCGGCAAAACTGTGAAACAGCATAGCCGCCCCGCCACCGATACATCCAAACACCAATCCCTTAACATAAGTAGACTTCCTGCGATGCCACTTTGTAATTACCTGCTGCCAGAAATATCCTGCCAATCCCATAATTATCAAAAAACCGACCATGCCGGTCTCAGCCGCCAACTCCAGGTAATCGTTATGCGCATGATGATAGACCGCCTGGGCTATGCTACGTTTATATTTAGGGAATATATAACGATAACTCCCCAGGCCGCTTCCCCAAAGCGGGAAATCCTTGATCAACACCATCGTATCTCTCCAGATAGCCGCCCGGCTGCCCTCAGCGGCGATTTCTTTTGGAAGCAGCGCATATCTGCCGATCAGCGGATTCAGCCCCAGCCATATTCCGCCTGAGATTCCTATAAGCAACACCACAGAAATAAGTTTAATGATTTTTCTGCTCTTCATCTCCCACATCAAACACAGAGTCATAACCGCTAAAGCAGCCAGCAGACTGAATTGCCCCATCCTCGACTGTGATAAAATCAGCCCCATCAGCATAATGCTACCCGCAAACACTAATAAGACCAGTTTGCTTCCCTGCTCGCTGGTCAGTCGATTTATAAAACCACGCATACCTTTGTGGGGGTTGGCCGGTAACTTAAGCCAGCGGTATATAATCATCCCAAAGCATAGTGAAATCACCATTTCCAGATACCCGGCAAAATGGTTTCGATTAACAAATGTTCCAGTGACACAATCGGTATAGTATCTCTTTTCATAAAAGAAGATATGTTGCTGCCCGCTTAAACCCTCTAACAATCCATACATAGCCTCAAAACATCCCACCGCAATAATGACCAGTACAAGACGATTAATTTGTTTTTTAGTGGTTATGTTATGGATAATTAAATAAAAAAACCCGATATATGCTAAAATTTTAAGAAACTCGACCCTGGTGGCGTAGGGATACACCGAGATAGGCCGCCAGTCACTTTTTGCGGCGTCAGCTTCGTATTGGCGGTTTAAAGCGCTTTCCGCTGAACCACTATTGCTGCTATCGTATCCCGGCAATACCGCTTGATATAAATCATATGTATGCGCTGACAGCCGTTTCATAGCTGCCGCTGGAAAGGGAACCAGCTGGAATACCAGCAATCCTACAAATGCGGCTGTCAGTATATTCACAACAGGCATCTGACTATGCTTCATTTTGTCCCTTTTTGATAATCGTCTGGCGGCTATCGATTTTATTATCCACATACCGAGCAACAAAATAACGCTTACCTCCATCACCGAATAGGCCCATATATGCACTGCGCCAAATGCTAACGGGGTAAAAACCAGCAGGAATATAATTCCTGATTCAATAAATATATTTGAAAAATTTAATACTTTGCTATAGTTCATATCTGCTCAAAAGCACGCTATCCGGAACATCATCAATTTCGGGCAGCAAGTGATTGTGCAGATTGATCATGGCTTAAGCCACCGCCCCGGCAGGTTTAACCTTACCGCCTTTACCTGGTTCTTTCCCGTAATAAGAGTTATAGTAATAATACTTAGTAATAGTAATCCCCATGTTTAACGTCAAAGTTATTCAGCACTACACCCAAAAGTTTAGCTTGTTTATCGGCCAAAATTTGTTTGCATCTGAGAACAACATCCCTGCTGGCCCGCCCGCTTGAGACAACCAACAGAGACTGGTGCGTCATATTGCTCAATATAGTGGAATCGGTAACCGCTATGGTGGGAGGTGAATCTATTATAATCCGATCAAAGTCGCCTTCAAACTCAGCCAGCAATTTCTTCATTAGTTCTGAACCCAGCAGCTCTGAGGGATTAGGGGGGATGTGCCCACAGGGTAATATCATAAGGCCGGCAATTTTTGATTGCTGGATAGCTTGTTTATACTCACCCTGCCCTATCAATAAGCTGCTCAACCCCACCGAATTATCCAACCCGAATACTTTATGTATCTTGGGCTTGCGCATATCGGCATCAACCAATAACACCCGATTGCCGGCCTGGGCCAGACTAATAGCCAGATTACAGGCGGTCATCGTTTTCCCCTCTTTAGGCTCGGCGCTGGTAATCAGCAAGCTTCGCTGATTTTGGTCGGTAGAAGAAAAAATTATCCCGGTACGGACGGTGCGGTAGGCTTCGGAGAAAGTGGATTTGGGGGCATCATTAGTAATACTTTCCGGCACGATTCCGTTCTTGCTTTTAAGCGCCGGGATAAGCCCCAAAAGCGGTAGATTGATATAGCGTTCAACATCATCAGTGGTTTTGACTGTATTATCCAGATATTCAAAGAAAAAACTCAATCCGACACCCAGCAATAGCCCAAGCACGATAGAAAGCAGTATATTCAGCTTTTTATCTGGTCTGACCGGCCTTATGGGAATTTCAGCCTTATCTATAATGCGGATGTTGCTGCTTATCAAGCCCACGTTAAGATCGGTTTCTTTAAGGCGTTTTAACAAGATATTATATATCTCCTGGTTACTTTCCTTCTCCCGCTGCAACACCCCATATTTGATACCCTTCTGGTTCATGGCCAGGGCCTCTATTTTTAAGTCCTCCAGGCTGTCGTTCAGGGAACTTTCCCTGGCTTTGGAAACCTCGTACTCAATTTTCATGCTATTGGAAATTTTATTAACCTCAGAGGCCAGCTTCTGCTCCAGAAGGCTCAACTGCGACTTCAGCCTCACCATCTTGGGATGATTTGCCTTATATCTTTTAGATATCTCGGAATAATCGCGCTGCAACTCCACATACTCGGTTTTCACTTTCATTATCAGCTCATTATTGATTACCGCAGGCATAGACTCGATCATTTCGGGATTCTTATTCAACAGCAATAATTGGTTGTATATAGTTTCCAGCTCAATGCGGTTACCTTTGGCCTCGATCACCTTACTGCTTAACTCAGAAAGTTTTTGCAATACAATGCTTTGCCTTTTCTCTAAAGAAATAATATGATTTTGCTCTTTATATTTCTGCAAAGACAGTTCCGATTCCTCCACCTTATTTCTGAGTCCCTCAATTCTATCCATCAGCCATTCAACCGCTTGCTTAGAGGCCATCAAGTTGGTCTCCATGTTCTGCTCAATATACCCTTGGGCTACCGCATTGGCTATCTCAGCGGCTAATACCGGGTCCTTAGTTTCAGCCGACACATTTACCAAACGACTATTTTTCACCGGCGTTACAATTATGCGCTCCAGAAATTCATTCACCAAACCGACTTCAGCCTCAGCCGCACCTATCTCATCTGCTGATAAATCAAGTTTAAGTGTGTCCTTTAGCCATAGTAACCATGGGGCTTCTTCAGGGGAAAATTCGGGATGCTCAGCCAGGTTCAGTTTACTAATCACCCGCTTGGCCAAAGAACGGCTCTTTAATATCATGTATTGCGTTTGATAGTAGTCGGTGGTGGAAGTATCCAGTTTCATCACTTGTTCAAAAGATAAAATATTGGGATTTTCCTTCTCGATCAACAGCTCTGTGGTTGCTCGATATATGGGATCCATTTTAAATGAACCGATCGTTACCATAGTCACCATGATCAAGAAAAACGTAATCAACGTCCATTTACGCTTTTTTATAATCCATAAATATTCTTTTAAGTGTGTCTCTTTATATTCTTCCAATCGGCTCATAAACCTAAATCCCCTCCAGCCCGAAAAATTCGGGTCTTGTTATGGGCGAATCGATATTTAAGGGATGTCTTGCAAACCCAGCCCGAATTTATGAATAGGTCGGGTTAGCAATCGATATCAAAAGAAACTCTCGGCAACGATTACCATGTCTTCTGCCTTTAGCACAATATCCTGATGTTTATTACCTTCCATTATCTCTTTTAAGTCCACTAAAATGCTTCGTTCATGCCCGTCGTCAACCCGGATCACTTTGGTGCGTCTGGGGGCCGCAATCCTGGTTAAGCCGCCCGCCATGGTTACAGCTTGCATTACAGTGATAGATTTATCCTCTAATTTAAACGAACCAGGGCTTTTTACCTCCCCAAGCACATAGATAGAATCCGCTCTGGGGATATGAATCACATCTTTATCTTCTACCTTCACATCCCGGGTTATATCGCCTTTGACCAGCAATGCGTTTAAGTCAATCACGATCGGCTCACTTATACCCAGCGGCAACAATGTCTTTGGATCCAGCTGGTTTCTTAGTAGCATCAGTGAATTACCGCCATCTTCGGTAATTCCTTCAGCCCGTGAGATCATCTCAAGCACAGTGGCTTCCCCCATCAATTCATAAGCCCCCGGCTTATTCACCGCCCCCAGGACGAAGACCTTTTTACTGTGATATTCTTCTACAAAAACCGAAACCTGTGGATTTATCAGATAATCTTTACCCAGAAGCTGCGTCAGTTTCTGCTCCAAACCGGTCACCGTCAGACCGGCCACCTTCAGGCTTCCCAGGAGCGGAAAAGATACCATTCCCTCAGTGGTTACTCTTACCGTCTTGGTTAAATCAGCTTCCTCATACACGCTTATTTTTATAATGTCACGGGCGCCGATCTTATAATCCTGATTAGCCAGCGCAGGAATAACAAACAGACACATCAGTAACACCATCAACAGTACACTTTGACAGTTTGATGCTCCCTTCAAGCTATATTTTTTAAGCACCGTTATCTCCTATAAAACTAACCCGATCTATTCATAAAGTCAGCCTGGGTTTGCCAGACATCCCTTGCGAGATAAGGCTTATGAACCAACGTCCTGAAGAAACAGGCTGTGCCTGCCCGAATTTTTCGGGCTAAAAAGCCAGGCGGATATATACTGAACCCCGATTGTCTCCATATTCATGCACGCTGGAATTGGAGTCCCGGGTTTGATGCCTGTAATCAGCGCCTACTTTAAGCCAATCCTGGATATTGTATGCCAAGCCTATACTCCCATTAAAAATATTATCCTTTCGTTTTTTTTCATCCCCGGTTACAACATCCAGCGTCTTATTCTCATACTAGTTATAATAGTAATCCGCCCCTAGTTCAAGCGTCAGCTTATACAACAGTTTTTGATTAACTCTCACCGAACCCATGTTTTCAACATAATAATCATTATCGACAAAAGATGACTCCACGATGCTGCGTTTAAGCTGCAGGTTAACCATCGTTTTGGGGGTAAAGTTAACTCTTACTTCCCCGGAAAGCACCCACATATTCTTGTCACCCTTCTTGCTGCCATCCAGGTTTTCTTCTTCATCATAATTCTTCCACTGATAACCGGTTTTAAGTATTCCGGTCGTTTTGCCGGTTATCTCCCATTGCACACCACCCATCAGTTGGTGAAATTTGGAACTGGCATCATCTAAATCATCGTTATCCTCCACATCATAATAATCAACTATTCCGTAATGGAATTCCATTATGAGAGATGTTTTAGGTAATACTTCAATGTAAATCCCCGGCCCAAATTCAAGTTTTCTGCGGTTAAGCTCCTTATATCTCTCTGGATCATAGTCATGATACTCGGACAAACAATCCAGCTGTAAGGCAAATTTGTTGCTGAACATAGCTCCAATACTGAAATTGCCATTGTTTTGCTTTCTGCCTACCCGATCCACAAGCTCACTGGTGGCATAATCTGAGGTATCCTGGTAAATGTCATCCAGCTTTATAAACATTCCGGGGAAATTTAACTCCAATTTACCAAACAGGCTATGGTTCTCTGAATCCTGACTATCATATCTATCATAGCGAATGATGTCGACCAAATAGCCCAGGTTAAAATAATGATCCTCCTTCTCCAGGACAAAGTTAATTCCAGGAGTAATTATGCCGAACTCATCATCCTTTTCATCCTTATGATCTAAAAATACGTTGTCATCCACCCCGCCGCTCAAAGATAAGCTAGGGTTAATCTCTACCAAGCCGACTTTTAGATTTCCCACCGCAAATGCGGAAGTACCGGCGAAAAGCATCACTATCAAAGCGCTACTAAAAGTTATCCAACCAATACGATATCTCATTGCCTCCTCCAACCCTTAATGAGGTTATGTTTGAGGGAGTCGTAAAAAGTCTGAAAACCGTCATTTTGTCATTCTGAGCCCTTCGCTATGCTCAAGGATAAACTCCGCGAAGAATCTATTTTTTTCAACATAATACGAGACCCTTCACTTCGTTCAGGGTGACATATGGGGACTTTTTACGAAACCATCATGTTTTCTAGACCTTAAACATACTAGCTGCTCGGACTGGCAGGTTCCACAGGTTCGGGTGATCCCCCGGAAGAAGAAGGAAAAATGGGCGATATCTTAAGCTGTATCCCAGAAGTTGTTGGGCTAAGCTCAAATGGAGTGGTCAGTGTACGTCTGACATTAACTACCCTTCCGTCTGGTTCCAATACTAAAAACTCAACCTCTGGCGTAGTAAATTCAGCACTGCCTTCTCTGACCCACAATTGTCCATTTCCGAGAATTTCAACCACCGATCCGGGGTTCACTGAAAGAATACTGCTGTCAGCAAACTTAATTACCAGGCCCCCTTCACACTTGAACTTAATACCCAGAGGAAGATTCATCCCCTTATAAATGGGGATTAATTCTCCCGTTCCACCAATAATCCAGGCGTTACCGGACAACTGGGTAACTATCCCGACACTGGAATCCTCCGCCTTAAGTGATACAGATGAAACGCTGCCATATCCCACAATCAGGCCGCCCATTACAACCGCCAGCCAACCAAGCTTCCATCCCTTGTACCTCATGACCTCCTCCTTTTTAAAAAGAGACTTGTTATACTCCCAACTCCACAACACACAGCAACTTTTGCCACATGTGTCACACCAACCACTGCATCATGTAGCTATAGTGTTACCATTTCGTAATATACTTGTCAAGTATAGAATGGCCGATTTGCATATTGCCGACGCTTAAGTGCCATATGCGTCACATGAGACTATGCAACTCCTCAAAATGTGCGGAAGTGTTCCTCTGAAAAATGCGATTTTACACCGTGTATCACTTTGTTATACATAGCATTATTTGGCCTTATGCCCATTATTAACTCTACAAAAAAACAATTTTTACTGTTGTCAACAAATAGAAATGTCCGGTTTTATGACAAATGAATTGTCCGGTTTTTCTTTTGTCATGGAAAGCCCCGGAGGGCGGATCCCGAAGAGGCTTTCCCTTGATGAGCAGGGTGATCATTTCTAAATCTAAGCCAC
>JAJRUU010000186.1 GCA_024277605.1 bacterium | reverse complement strand
TCATATTGTGTGCTAAGAATAGCAATCAACCTTGCGACAATAGTAACTATTGCGGCTAAATTCCTCATTTCTTTACCTTAAAAAAATCATCGTGAGGAACAAATATTAAAGCATCTATTGATTCCATTATCATTAAACAACTTTAACAGGTATTGTCAAAAATGTCAACAAAAGCAGAAAGTTCTACAGGGCTGTTCACTGCTATCGTTGTCATTCTGAATGCAGCGAAGCGGAATGAAGAATCTATTGAGACTTACTGTAAGAAGATTTCTTCGCGGAGTTTATCCTGAGCCGTGTATAGATTCTTCGCTATGCTCAGAATGACAAGGCGAAGGGCTCAGAATGACGAAAAACAAGTATTTTTTAGTAGCAGTGAACAGCCCCGGGGGTTTTTATTTTATGGGAGGAATAGATGAAGATAATTTTCTATAGCAGCAGCTACATCAAAAACATATATCGCAGCAGGAACAGCCCCGAAAACAGGTACAATAGCCAACTTACCTGCTTACCTTGGCCAGAGACGGTTTTAAGCAGGCAGTAGGTGATGAAACCCAGCGCAATTCCCTCGGTAATGCTGAAGGTTACCGGCATAAAAATCAGGGTGATAAAGGCCGGAATGGCCTCACTGTAATCATCCCAGGCAATTTTACGCATAGCCTTCATCATTATACAGCCAATAATAATCAGCGCCGGGGCGATTACCGGGTATAATATTACCCCATTCCCAGCCGCATACCCGCCCCCGATCATTTTCACTATCGGATAACAAAACACGGCCGCCAGCAGCAACAGCGCGGTTATTATATTGGACAGGCCGGTACGCCCACCAGCTGATATGCCGGCCGCACTCTCAATATAGCTGGTTATGGTGGAAGTCCCCAGCACAGCGCCGGTTACCGTACCCACCGCATCAGATAATAAGGCCTGGCGTGCTCGCGGCAGTTTACCTTTATGCATAAAACCACCCTCTTCACTCACCGCAATCAGGGTGCCTACTGTATCGAATAAATCCATAAAAAAGAAAACAAAGATCACTGTAAAGAATTCCGGCTTGGTAAACAGGTCTAAAATATTCAGCTTGAAGAAGGTGGGTGCGATGGAGGGCGGCAGGCTGATAAACCCCTGATACTGCACTATCCCCAGCGGCAAGCCCAGTAAAGTAGTGGCAATGATACCCCACATAATGGCCCCCTTAACCTCCAGGGTGAGCAATACAGAAATACACATCACTCCAAACAGGGACAATAATACCGGTTTGCTGCTGAAATCGCCCAAACCTAACAGTACCACCGGCTTATCCACCACCAAACCGGCCCATTCAAGCCCCACCAGGGCGATCAAAAGCCCAATTCCGACCGCTATGGCATACCGCAGAGATTCGGGTACCGCTTCAATCAGTCTCTCCCGAAAGCCAAAGGAGGATACCCCGATAAAGATGGCGCCGGAGACAAATATAGCTCCCAAAGCTACGGGCCAGGGATACCCCAGGCCTCCGCTTGAGACGCTGCCGCACACCGTATAGGCAAAATAAATATTATGCCCCATTGCCGGGGCCAGGGCGATGGGATAATTGGCATATATCCCCATTAACAGAGTAGCCAGAGCGCTTGCCAGGCAGGTGGCCACCATCACCGCTCCAAAATCCATACCGCATGCCGAAAGTACCGCCGGTTGCACAAATATTATATAGCTCATGGTCATGAAGCTGGTTATCCCAGCCACAATCTCGGTGGGAATATCGCTGCCGTTTTCTTTGAGTTTAAAAAACCGTTCCAGATTCATTTTAATACATCTCCAAATTAGCCTACGATGGCGAACTGCTTGAAATGTCACTAATATTGTTTAATTTATAGCACAAACCAGCGGGCTTAGTCAAGCGAAGGCAATTTTAGCCCGAAAAATTCGGGCAGGCACAGCCTGTTTCTTATGGGACGTTGGCTCATAAACCTTATCTCACAAGGGGTGTCTTGCAAATCTTGTATAAATTTATGAATAAGTCGGCCCCAAAGCATACTGGAATTGTGTCAAAATGTGACCACTTTGCTTAATATTACTCATAAATTCAACAAATATTGACTACTCCCAGGATATTGCCCCTGTAAAATTTACTCGGGCAAAATTTTTGACGCCGTTTTTGCGGCCAAGATCACCACTTTTTAAGTCTTTACTAAAACCTCTCCCATCGGCATGACCTTAAATGTCACAATCACCCTCTTGTGGATAGTGGAGATCTCTAATGCGATGAATTTTTTTGATGGAATAGGATGGATTAGCTATCGGGCTAAGCGCTATTAAATAAGCAACTTACTGATAGTAGAGTTAGTTTTTGCGAGTTTAAACGAGTTTTTGTACAGCCTGTTTGTAAACGGCGGGGTAAAAATGTACCACTATGGTGATTAATATAGCCCCCATTTCGGGAGCTTGTCAAGAAATTTACATGAGTTGCCGTGCTATTCACCTTTAGATCGATTTTTTATCAGCCCTCCACACTTCTATTATGCCTCAAAACCTTCTAATTTCTGACACTCTGGCGGACTTAATGGGTCACAAGGATACCAGAATGACCCGGAGGGATGCTCACATAACTCCAGCACATCTTAAAAAAGCAGTAGAACTTTTAGAGGAAAGCTACCAAGAATTTAGTACAATTTTAGGCCTCCTCCACAGAATCTGTGGGTAAAATGGGGGGGGATGATCGTAGTAGAAGCGATGGGAATGATTTGAGGAGGTAAAAAATAATAGCATTGCCTTCCGGTTAGTGTATAAAGATGTTTGTTGAAGAACAGCAGATACACTAAAACCAGGAGAGGCAATGCTGCTTAAAACGAT
>JAJRUU010000185.1 GCA_024277605.1 bacterium | reverse complement strand
GTACTGATGTGGCTGTCTAAAAGCTGAATACCGGAGGCATAATAGTATTCGGTTACCGGATCCTGATAATCTGCCAGACCACAACTGCTGATGGTGTTGTTTTTAATAGTCAGATTACCGGCACCGCTAAAGTCCTTGGCCCGTATACCACTGCGTTTCAAGTATTTAATGGTGTTCTGGTTCATGCTTACAATATTGCTGTTACTGTCAATCTCAATCCCGAAGTGCCCGCTACCGGTCGCCCCGGTTACGCCGTGGATATAGTTACTGTACACCAGAATATCATCATTATCATACAAGCTGATTCCACTGGCCGAGGTAACGAGGTCATCGGTTACGCTTATTTCATTGTTGCTGATAGTGGAAATACCACCAACCCATCTGGCAAGCACAACACCGTCCTGGGCGCCGTACTTGGTTACATGGGCCGTACCGCTGACTAAGCAGTTATCGCTAATATCTAAATTCCCATTTAAATCCCTGAAGGCCATCCCAAAGCCACTCACTTCAGTATTACCGCTCACGGTCACATTACGCATGGTAAGCGCCAACACGCTGGCCTTAGTCCCCGGATAGAACGAGCTGGTGGCTCCACCCTTGATAATGCCGTTACTGGTGATGCTCATATCCCAATTACCGGTTGTAAAACCATAATTTATAATCCCATCACTAACTATTGCATTGTTGCGGATATCCAAGGCCAATATACTGCGGGCAACCACACTGCCATATGCTCCAAAGCCGTTACCCTGACCGGCAACCTTGCTGTTACTGGCAATCACCACATTGGTACAATCGCTCATGGCAACCCCGTATCCGCTGATATCGTTGCTCTGAATAGTGGCATTAGTAACCGAGGTCATCACGATAGAACCTTGAGCGCCATTGCCCGAACGATCCGGGCCTACACCGCTGATAGAGGTATTATTCCTTACGTTTAGAGTAGTCCCATTGTTACAGGCGATCCCACCGAAGAGGCTGGCATTGCTGGTAATGGTAATATCACCCACGTCTAAAAATCCGATGGAGGAGATACTGGTATTACCGGTAATGGTTATCGCCTGACTAGCCGAATTGGAGAAGGAAACACCGTCGGTAATCACGTTATTCGGCCCGATCATAATTGTCCCGGCGCCGCCTAAGTTACCCATGGCCACCCCATTTTGCTGTGGGCCGCCGCTATTATTGCGAATGGTATTATTCCGGATAGTCAAGCTGGGGCTATACCCCTCAGCCTGACAGCCTATCCCACCGGGAACGCCCACACCGGTATTACTGACAATCGTATTATAGTCTATGATGCCGTCACCAATATAGCGGTACAACCCGATGCCCGCATCACCATTATTCCGAATAAGGTTGGCGCTTACTATCGTACCATCACCAATGAATAAATTGCCGTCATTGGTACCCGAACCGAAGCGCTTGCCGATAGCCAGCCCCCGCTCGGCATTACTGGTAATGGTATTGCCGTAAAATCCAACTGTCATGTACGCATAACTCAGATCAGACATCGCAATCCCGAAGCCATTGTTATCCCGTATTTCGTTATCTCTCACATCTACCGAGTAGATAAAAGTCATGGCCAGACCCGAATCCCTGGCTCCACTTGTCGGATGGGAACCATCGCCGTTGTTGTAGAACTGGTTCTTCTCGATGGTCACGCCCTGTGCCTTGGTGAACTTCAATCCCGGACCGGTCTGACTGTTCCTGAAAATATTACTGTATATGCGGCTGTTGTTATTGCCCCACCAACTATCAGCGGTCAGCTGCACAGTTGCCCAGTCACCATAAGGCTGACCATCGGGTTTAGTACCGGAATTTTCAAAGGTGTTGTTGCTCATGATCAGGGTACTGCCTTGTATCTCCTCCATCCGCAGGCAATTAAACTGCACAGTGGATATATAGTTATCCGTTATGGTGATATTGCGACTATGGGTAGTCTTGGCCTGAATCCCGTCCCGGGTACCGCAGCGTCGCAGCTCATTGCCACTAACCACCAGATGGGCATCATTATCCCTTAGCATTATTTGTTCATAGGTACTTTCGTAAATGTAATTGTTATTTACGTAAACGGTATTGCTGCCCGGGGTGGCCGCATCCATGTATACCACGCCTAAGCCCTGGCCTATATTTCTTATATCATTACTGCTGATATTAACACTGGCATTCTCTATCATGGTACAGGCCGACACCCCCAGGGTATTGATGGCGGCGCTGCCCGGACCATTAGCATACATCACATTACTGGTTACGTTTACATCGCCTAAGGCGGTGGGCCAATAAGTCGAAGATGTCGGCGGCAGGTGCGGCCGGATGCCGAAAACCGCCAATTCACTATACATCCCGGAGGATACCTTGTTGGAATTGATTATATTGTTATGCACGGTTACCGTCGCCCCACCCTTGGGCCAAAAGACGGCTATCGTGGGCAGCGCCGACGATTGCGGATAGAAGCTCTTGTATTTGTTCGTCTTCCTTACAGAATCATTACTCCAGATATGATTATTCTCCACGGTAAGGTCACCGGAGAACCCGTAGAAACCAACCCCCGCCGGTCTATCATCACCCACATTATTGTAGATATCGTTATCCAGAATAGTGAAGGTTCCTGATACCGTGGGGGTATCAGATCCCAGTGAAGTATCGGTGCTGCCGTTAATACCGCCGCCCCGGTTGTTGGCCAGCCAGTTGCTCTGAATGGTTACATCGCCGGTAAACAATGGGTCGCCGTTACCAAGCCCGACAGCTACCCCGGCATTGGAATAGATTCTATTATTGAAGATAGTGATGGTGTAGATACCCGTATCACCCACCGCTGAAATTCCGTTGCGGCCGTTATGGTAAATAGTGTTGACCCCGCCTGACTTTCCGATGCTCACCGCCGCATCCCGGATGTTTATCCCATCCGCCTTATTACTGTAAATACTATTGCTCCATATTGCCGTATCGGGATTGACGCAGCGCACAACCACCCCTGAATTTCCGGTCATAACGCTCTGCCCCACTGCATCCGAACAGGCCTCCACATAATCCTTTGAGCCGGGCGCAGAACCCATGGGCGGAGTCGCCCAAGTGGAAATAGTGGAGTCATAATATTGAAACTCGAAGAAGTGCCCCGAGGTGATAGCTCCATCACTGGTCTCCAGCCTTATTATGTAATTAGTAGCCGAGAAGCTGGGGGACACATCCCAATCATTCGCAGCGCCGTCACCCACCGTCCAATTGCTGGTCACCAAATCGCTCTCCAACGGCTCGTACTTCCGGGTAAGCCCCCTCGGCACCATATAAACGCTCCACACCCGCGTATTGGTAGTAGAAGTCATAATGCGCACCTGGCTTACTGTCTTGCTGGCTCCCAGATCATACCAGATCCAGTGCGGCAGGGAGTCATCCTGTCCATGCGTCCGCCACTCAGTGGAGTAGTCGCTGTCAATGGACTGGGTGGCTAATCCCTGGGCCAGCTCCGCGCCGTTACTGCGAATGGTGTTGTTATACACATCGGCCTTTACCCCCGGTCCGATCAACATACCGCCGCCCATAGAGGTGCCGCCAGGTCCGGAGCTGTTGGTGGTAAGCTGATTATTCTCAATAGTACAGTTTTTGACCACTACCCCGGTGGCGCTCCCTAAAATGGCAATTCCCCACACATTAGCGCCCGAAATACCACCGTTTGATGCTTTCAGATCGGAGTAGATATTGTCATTTTCACAATCTATAATCAAACCGCTGGAGCGTATTACGTCATCCACATATACCCCGCTGGCGTCTACATATACCTTCACATCGGTTCTCTCCCAATAACCACCACAACCCTGCAAAACACCATCTAAGTACACGTCCCCGCCGCAATCCCTGCGGGATACCGTGGATATATAGTTATTCTCGATCGTATTGCCGTTGATATCCAGCCGGTCGTTGTCAATATCATCCAGATCCCTGGTAGCCACCCCGCCATCGCCGCCGCCGGGACCGCTTAAGCCCACACAATTCTGGCCAACACCATCCGAAGAATTTCCGTTGTACCTTATAATATTACCCGGCCCGATGCTGCCGACAGAGTCATTGGCGGTGATACCGGCAAAGCGGTTGTATCTGATGGTATTACCGCTTACCGTACCCGCAGCGCCAAAATCACTGTCTTTTGCCCGCATACCCATCATATCTTCTGAATCCGTGGATAACCAGCCGTTACTGGCAATGGTATTGTTCTGCACAGCTATGCTATCCGCCCGGGTAAACGAAATACCCGATCTGGTGTTATAGCGGATATCGTTATATTGAATGGTGACCGAGGTGATTATATCCGAACCAATACCGGAGAGCGCAATACCGCCTCGATTATTATCATGGATAGTGTTGGCCTTGCCGGATTGACCAATAGTTATGGGTCCGCTGGCCCCATACACCGGCACCGGCCCCCCGCTGCCCTCAGTATACATACAGATGGTGGTCGTATCTTCGCTCAGGGCAATGCCATTGTTTTGGTTGCTGTATATATCGTTATTGTAAATACTCAGACTACCCACATTCTGTAGGGCAATCCCGTTACTATGGCTGTATACCAAGTCATCGCCAGCGCCGTTGTTGTAGATGGTATTCGAGTATATCTGGTGCCCGGTGGCGTCCCCGTACAGGCACTGCACCCGCAATCCATCGCTATCCGCTCCATATAACTCATTACTGTATATAGTTACCGTATCCGGTGCGCTTAAATCCAGATTTTTCAGACTAATCACATCTTTTGCCGACCCATCGCTGCGCACCACATTACGGCTGATATCGAGATTCTCGAATTGCGATAATATCTTGACCACAAAGGTGGCCCCACCCGTGGTGGGACAGTCGCCGCCGAAACAGTTAATATCCGCATTGTCGGTAATATTTATCGGCCCGCCCATATTCTGGAACCTTATACCGCCGTTTATCAACGTATTCTGATCTATATTAATCAGCTCCATCGTCCCACCGATACCGGCTATGCCTTCTTTACACTGGCTGAACACGTTGCCGTTTACTATCTCTATCCGGCCCTTGGTATAGCTCCACATCGAGATCCCTTCACCAAGGTCGTGGAACCCGCCGTTCTCATCATTACTCTCAACGAACAGCCCCGAACCGATAAAGGTATTGGCATAGGTCATTATTCCATGGTAGGTGCTGGTCTTTATACCGCCCACTTCATTGTTCTTAAACTTCACCTCGCAGGAGTAAATCACGCTCTGAGTCGAATCTCCGATAATGCCCAGGGCCGTCCCGTTCGAGGTCAGACTATTGCCGTCGATAACGAAGCTCCCCGCCTTGGCGTGTTTAATCGCTATACCCTTTGAATCAGGGTTAAGCTCACTCGGGCTGGAATCTATTACCCGGTTGTGATTATAGATGTCGTTACTGGAAATGAGGGCGTTACCGTTAAAATACATGAATCCCAGCCCACCATCATAATTACTGTAAATCTGATTATTCCTGACATTCACATCGCTCGTACCGACATCAGCCATTGTGCCGATGCCAAACCGCCCGTTATTATAAATTTCATTGGGAGTCTGCCCCAACACACCTATTTCAGGCGTACCGACATTACTATAGATTTGATCAGAGCTAACGATTGGACTGTCTATCATCCCAATCCCGTCATTGGCATTCGAATATATCAGGTTGCTGTATATCCGGGCGTCCCCGGCCTGCCACATGGCAATACCAGACCAGCTCCCCTTGCCTTCAGGCCTGGCACCGGCGCCGTTACTGCGAATGATATTATTTCTGATGATCGGCCGCGCACCACAGGTTAAGGCGATACCGCCGCCGGCATTATCTTCATCCGGCGTGCCGGCACAAACTCTGTTACCCGCACCGGTAGAGAGCATATTATTCTCTATCGTGTTGCCTTCAATAATGAGATTCTGCGAATACGGACCCCTGACCAAAATGCCGAAACGGTCATTATTAGCAAACGTGGTATTCGACACCACACCGTTACATCCGCCTGAAGCTATACTGGTAGTGGCATCCGCCGCCTCAAAGCAGTCTAACATGATACCGAAACCTACAATCTGGCCGCCGCCGGCAGGAACAACCTCTTCACCGTTCAGATACACCGTGCCCTGGTTGCTAGGACTGACCCGCACCTCATCCGCATTGTTAGCATAAATCTCCGTCTGCGGCACCGTCTCATTGATATACACGTACTTCCCGGCAGTCAATCCCCGCACCGATATCCCGCCATCTCCGGTGAAGTCTCCAGGTGTTCCAGCCGCACTAATTGGTTCACAGTCCGGACACGCATCTCCACCAACACCACCGGGCATGGTGGTCAGATTACCATTTTCATATATCAGGTTGCCGGAGCTGATATGACCATCCGTATTCAATAGCGCTAACCCGGCATACCTGTTATAGCGCAAGGTATTGCCGGTAACGCTATAGATATAGCTGTCCTTCACCTGCACCCCTGAGGCCACCTGGCACCCCGTGGAGTACAAGCAGGTTGAACCATCATCCATCTGGGCCTGATCAGGGTACACATAATCCTGGGTACCGCAAGTGCTGATCATATTGTCCATAATCTTCAACCCCGAACCCTGCGGGTACCCCGTCACCATCAACCCGCTCTTGCCTAAGTTCTTGATGCTATTGCTTCCTACCGTGACCGTATAGTACGGCGGCCCCGCCGGGCCATCCAGCATTATCCCGTAATCACCATTGTTTACCGCCTGGCTGTTGTCCAACACATTCCCGCTCACAGTGATATCAAACTCATTCTCCCGCACCCGAATAGCGTTTCCCTTGACACTGCTGATCACATTATCAGCCAGGATAAGACTGGCGGGAGTACCGATATTATCCTTCATCTGAATGGCGTTCATAACATTATGAATCGTATTTTTACTTATGCTTATGGTTGATCCCGCAAAATTCATGTACTGCGTCCCGATGGCATCCTGACAGGAATTTATCGCATGATCGATCAATACATTATAAATCTTATTACTGAAGATTTTAAGCTCACTTAACACACCTCGGCCACCGGCCAGCGTTCCCTTTACTCCAATGGCGCCGATATCGCTCTTGATGGTGGAGTTCTCGATAATCTGCGAACTTACATAATTATTACTGATCACCGCCGTACCCGCCGAAGGATGTAATAACCCGATACCGCCCGCTATCACCGTCTGATCCGAATAGACCACCGTATTGCTGATCACCGTATTATTCTTAATACTCACAATACCGCTGAATTCCAAAAGTCCAACCCCGGCCGGCTGATCGGTGGCTCTGTTGCTTAATAGATCATTCCCAATCACACTGGCCGTCCCGGCAAAGATATTAAAGCCAACCCCGCCTTCGTTGTTGCCACGGATAACGTTCCTGGTACCTCCGCTGTCACCTATTTTATAGGTACCCTGGTTGCTGGTTACTCCCCAACCGAAGATACCCACGTTAACCCCACGGAAACTGTTGTAGCGTATGCTGTTGCCGGTAACGGTCACCACATTGCCTGAGACGCCGTCGGCTAAGGCGACGCCCGAACCGTTATTGCTGTATATATTGCAGTTTGAAATGGTTATATTATTGCCGCCCCGCACCCTGATACCGGCATCTACCGGCGTACCGGGATCTAATGCGCCGGTTGGCCGGATGGCTCTTTCAGCGCTCCCATTCTCATACACATCCCAGCCATCCAGCGTTATCCCGGAAGAATCACGTAACACAATACCAGCCTTCGTGTTGTGATGCACCGCGGATACTCCACCGGTATTGAGCGTACCGGCAAAATCAGCCACCGATAAGCCTACCCCGCCGCAGGAGCTGATACTGGTATCCTGCAAGATATAGGTGCCCTTGTTGGAGGTTACCCCATTGTCGTATATGCCGATGGCGATACCACCCAGCGTATTGCCGTTCCCAGCCGTACCACCCAGGGTGATACCCCTTATGGTTACCGTGTCGCCCAATGTATTATCCGACATGGCAATGCCGTAGGCGTTGTTACCATAAATACGGCAGTTGGAGATAATGACATTGTCAGCGTTCTGCAGGCGGATTGCCGCATCCGGCTTTACCGATCCTGGAATACCCAGCGTTCCGGTACCGTTATTGGTCAAGTCCAGATCCCGTATGGTTATATTACTGGCATTCTGTAAAGCCACACCCGCTTCAAGGTTGTGGGCAATCCAGTTGGTGGTAAGTTCAATACTGCCGGAGAACTGCTTAAAGCCCACTCCCACCGGGTTAGAGAATACCGAGTTATGCTCAATAATTAAGGTCGGGTTAGAGGGGCCTTGCGTCTGGTCAAAGCCAATCCCGTTTCTAAAATTGTTGTATACCACATTATTGGTAATATTCATCACAGGGTAATCTTTACCGCCAATCCCGGCATCCCCCAGGTTCGCGTATACCCTGTTTTTGATAATATCCACCTGCGCCGTATCCTGGGCCACTATCCCGTTTTTGACATTATTGTGCACCCGGTTCCCGGTAATACTCGCCTGACTACTCTGGTAACTGCCCACCCCATGCTCGGAGTTATTGAATATATCATTGCCATCGATCACTGCCGCTGAGTTACCCCGGTTCCCTACCCCCAGGGAGTAGTTATCCCTGATGACATTGCGTACAATCTCGGCCGCCGAATTATCCCGATTTCCTATGCCCACATAACCATTACCCTCTTTCCACTGCCCCTGGCCGCCACCTGATGAACCGATGATATTATCTTCTATCCTGGGAGTTGCATCATCCCGCACTCCGATACCGTTTAAGCCATTCTTCCATATGCGGTTATCATATATCCAGGCCGCTGAAACCACATTGTTCCCAATTCCCAAATGCGCATTATCGTGGATATTGCTGGCGGTTATGGTGGGCTGAATACCGGCCGGACCTCCGATACGAACCGCATCATAGCAGCTATATATTTCAGTATCGATCAACAGCATCGCCGCATTACTGGCGTACACTCCGACCCCCTTCTTGTTGGTACAGCTTACGCTTAAACCCTCAACGGTGGAATCACTCGCCGCATTGATAACTACCTTGTCGGTGCCCCGAATGATAGCCGAACCCTGCCCGGCTCCCCACAAACTAACCCCAGCCCGCATCTGAATAGCGTTATTGCCTATGTTATACGTATTGGCCCCAAAATAAAGGTAATCTCCATCACTTGCCGCATCGATCTTACTCTGTATTTCGCTGTATTGTAGATCGGGATCGGCATTGTAGGCCACCGTTTTCTGCGTCCCACCTACACCCGGAATATCGGTCGCCGCAATCGCCCCTAATACAAAATTATCATAAGCTACATTAAGCCCCTGCCCGCTCTGCTGCCAGAAGCCTATCCCGCCGCCGCTGTATGCAGCATCACTGTCGGAGAGCCAGCGACTGTAGGTATAGGGTTTGCCCACGGTTGCCGATCCATACAGCACAAATTCAGAACCGGAAGCTATCAGCTTGAGGTGATAAGTAGAACCTACAGTAATATCAACTAAACTGCTACTGTTTAAGCTGACCGGGGTACCGCCGTCTATGCGGTAAAAGTATATGTTGTCTGTGCCGCCGTTCTCTTTGACACAGGCCGCATAACCGCTGTTTATTACCGAACCTTCATTCTGCTTCTTAAATACCACACAGGCCTGATTGTTTGTAGTCGGAAATTCTATATCCGCCTGAATCAGGAAATCATCGGCTGCTACCAGATCCGTTATCGTTATATCCATATCCTGTGTTCCTGAGGCAGGGCTTAACCGATAGCTGCCCGCACTGGAGGAGGTATTCCAGCTACCATCCCCGGCAGGCTGCCAACGATCCATATAATCCTTGATGACCACATTATCGTACGCCACCGCACTGCTATCGCTGGCCGGTTTCCAAATACCCGCAGTGCCAAACAGGTAGCTCGAATCCGCATCGCTGGTATTTACCGTACCCACTCCGCCGACCACCAGTTTTAAGCTGTTACCGCTGGCGGTTACCGTCATGGTATAGATGCCGGCATTGATGGTATATGACGCTGAACCCAGCGCCGCCATCCCCGGCAGCTCATAAATACCGATCTCGCCTGAGGCTCCATCCGCCTTCACATACGCCGCATAGCCGCTCTGCCCTACCCCGCTGCCGCCAGTCTTCCTGAATAGCAGATAGGCGTCCTCACCGGCGCCCAGTGTTACCTCAGCGCTATATTCCAAATCCCCCGCCGCATAATCATGCGCCAGAATCTCACCGTCTGAACCGGATACATTCAGCGTGCCATCGCCCATGCTGGCTGAAATTCCACCGGCGACTACCCACTTATCTATATAGTTGTCGCTAAAATCATCGCTAAACCCCTCAAAGTCATCATTAAAATACCCCGTATATAGATTCAGCGGCTCCCCATACGGATAAAATACATTGCGGTTGGCAATAGCCCCCACGCTCTTATTGCCTGCCGTATCCACTCCCTGCAGCCTGAATTTATATTTTCCCTGCGTCAGATCATAGACTTCGGTGCCACTGACCAGCGGATCTACGCTGGTCTGCCACAGCTGCCAATCACCGGCAGCGGTGCACAGTAAATCATCACCCAGCGCCCCGCCGCATACCAGCAGTTCATAATGATCCAGGTCGCCACTGTCACACGCTGCCCGCACGCCATCGAACAGGGCGCTGTCTATACTGGGATCCCAGGTTAAGCTTACTACTCCCTGGCCCGCCACTTCAGCCTTAAAGTAGGTTACTTCCTCCGGCGGGGTAGTATCGGCTGCCATACAGAATCTGCGGGTAGTCGTTACAGGATTCCCCTCGAAGTCGGCCACGGTTATATCCATACTCACGATTACATCATTGGCATACTCGCACTCCGGCCGGTACAGCACGGTATAGTCGCTGTACAGCGGCGTATTGTCCAGGGCCACATACGAATATAGCGCCCCGTCATACAGTGTATCGATCGGGGTGCCGGTCTGTTTATCTAACGTCACTACCGTAAGCGTTCCACTCTCTATATCCACCCCGCTACCGCCATCGGTCAACCTGAATTGTACCGGTATATCTTCAGCCTGGTAGTAGTTGCAACTACTCTCATCATAGGGGAAGAAATCGGTTACCTGCGGCGCAGTCACATCGCCGCTTGCAGTGCCGAAGTTATAGGGTGTTATGGTACTGAATACATTGTTATCCGCATCCGCCGCATATACCCCCACATCCACACTGGACCCCAGGGCGCTCCCCGGGGTGTAGACCAGCTTGTATTGATCGGCATTGCCAAAATCAGGGGTGATGGACAGCTCCGGATCGCCATAGCTATAGGACGCCCCCTCCACCTCCAGTACCAGACTGCTGCGCACTATCCCCGCCAGATCCTGCCCCGAGGTAGTACTGCCGCTGCCCATATCCTTTATATACAAAGTAATATCGGTAGAAGTCGACGCTCCGCTCGACCCGTCCGCCGGGTTTATGGAAACCACCTGCGGCGCCAACCAATCGGAAACCGGCGTCGACGGAAAACCGCTGCCCGAATATTCCCGGTCAGCCGACGGATAGCTAAACCCGCAGCCGATACCCAAACGCTCGCCGCTGCACACCGTGCCGTTCTGATAGGTGTACTGATATAGAGGGGATGTCTCTTCTATATGGTAATCCTGGACTGCCGGTAAGCCATGATTGGGGTCTTTAAAGAAGTACGCCGGAGTCCCACCAAAATAGTGCCCATAATAATAGGTATTATCACCCGGACTCATGCCGTTTAAATCATAACCATCCTGCACCCCGTCCGCATCCCATGCACCGTTCCACACGTACACCAGGTTATGATCCACCGCCCCCGGATCAATCCGCCCTACTCCGCCCAGCAACTGATAGCTATCGCCCGACGCAGGCGGAACCACCCACTTCGGATACTCTATGGTCGCCGTCCGGCTTTGCCCGTCATAGTCAACTAGCGTGGCCTGCAGCGGTAAACCGCTGCTACTTCCACCCAATACCAGCAGCATGTTCACATAGGCGTCATCAATGGTTGAGGCCCCACTGTCCAGTATTACCTGATTTACCCCCGCCCCGCTCTGCGACGGCAGCACCCCGCTATACTGCTGTACCCCCGCTTCCACCTGAATCCCCATGCGGCCCCGGCCGATTATGTTATATTTTAACTCGCGCACCTTACTGTTGCCGGTGACATATACCTGATTCTGATAATACTCATCAACGCTCCAGAAATCCCCCACAATGACGTTGTGGTTTAACTTGCGCACCACCGATCCCGGCCGCACCAGCTCCAGCTCAAACCCATCCGCCAGACCCAGCGTGCCGCTACCCACACAATACAGCTTAATCACCACATCATTTGATGCAGCGGTAAGCGTGGCGCTCACCTGGGTCCAACTGCCACTGATGGGGACACCTATCGTAGTGTAGACAGTGTTATACACCGGATCGGACAGCTGCACATATACCGTGCCCGTCCCACTCTTACGCTGCAACCAGCCGCTGAAATAATACTCTCTCCCGGCGCTGGCCATCGCCGGATAATAGACGTAGCTCGTGCTCGGACTACCCACGCCAAACTCCTGCGATGAGTTTCCCTCACTTACTATAGTAATATTCTCGGTTACTGTGATGCTGCCCTGCTCTTTCCACTCCGGCGCCACCCCATAATCTACCTGCTCAGTCCCATAATCCACATCCTCAAAACCGCCGTTAAATAAATAATCAGTATCATGCTCGCAATCCACCCCGGCGATCACCACCACATGCCCCGCCTTACCGGCAAAATTACCCACCATCAAATTATGCTCAACCTCTATCTCTGAATCCAGCGATGTCACCGCCGCAGCCCGGTTACCGATGATCCGGTTATAGCGAATCAACGCATCCGAATTATTGAATACCGCAATCCCGGCTTTCCTCCCCGTGGCTAAATCCACAAACGCATTGGAATTGACATCGTTATCTTCGATTACCACAAATGAATTATTGACCGCAATCCCCGCCCCACGATCAGGCCCGGAGTTGCCATACACATGATTACCCCGTATGGGCAAACGGTTCACCCGACTACCGGTATTCCGAATGGCGATCCCCACATTGTTATAGCTAACCTCATTCCCCTCACCGGCTGCCGTACTACCTATCTGAGCCGCCGCCACCGAAGAATTCCGCACCGACATAAACGATATACCCACCACATTCCCGTCGATATAATTCCCGCGGATATCCGGCGCCGCCCAGTCCCGGGAACCCACTCCGGCAAAATAATTCATGTAGATATGATTATTGTATATCCCCGGCTGCGCCCCATCCTGACTTGCCACCGCCGCACAATCTATATTGTCGAACACCCCGTACGAACAGGCTACATAATCCGCATCCTGATCAGGCAGCGCGGCAAAGAAATTATTCCCGTACATCCAGTTCAAGCGGTAATCCCAGCGGTCGATTATCCATTCGTTATAACACGCACCACCCGCATCCGCCGGATCACAACCCCCCTGCGGCGCCGCATCCTGCTGCGCGGCTACCGCCGCACCACCATGATCATATATCCAGTTACCCACGATAATCGGCGCCGCATTCTCCCGGGCCAATACCCCGCGCCGACTGTAATTACGATACCCGGCATACGTCCAATCAAACAAATAATCCATATTCCCCTGGATATAATTGTAGTATATCCTGGGCGCCGCATCATCCTGACAGGCCACATTTGCAAAACCGTTGGCGCAGATATCATTGCCCAAAAAGACATAACCCCGATCGCCGATATAAGGCGTGGCCCCATTTCTCACCGCCACCCCAAAGCGCGCATTTAAGTGAATACGCTGCTTCGTCTGATAATAGGTGGTATCCTGATAATCGGTGCTCCACAGGCGCGGATTATTAGCCTGAGTATCCGGCGTCAGATTCACCCCGGCAATACTCACCCCATCATAATTCTCGCGGATATCACAATCGGTAATCAGCGGATTAGCTCCGGAAAAGGCCACAATCGCATGCCCATGAATATCATCGTTATAGCCCACCAGCGGATCATCCAGATCATCCCAGGTGGCCACCTGATAACTGCCGCCCACCTTATTCATCACATGCCCAATATTGCGCACCACACAATCATCCACCGCCTGCAACAAACCAGGCGTATCATTAGCCGCCTGCCCCTTGAAAAACACCCCCGCAGTCAGCGCCGCATCTATACTCACCCCATCCACTACCCCCGAAGTAGCCCCATCGCTGCTATAAAGCTTTATCGTCAAAGCAGCAGGACTCGCAGCGGCGGTGAAGGTATACGTCAGCTCATTATATAAATCCTTGCGCTCCGGTTTTGCATCCAGCGCTAAAGTAGACACGGTCTTTACGACCTCCCCACTTAAATTCGCTACAAGCTCACCAGAACCCGCAGTCCGCTTAAGCCAGACTGAGAACGTATACGTCCGCCCGGGCGAAAAACTGCTCCCCGGAACCACCGTATAAATAAAATTAGCCGCACTGGCATTGGCAAACCCCTGCGCCCGCTGCCCGACCAATACATTAATACCGTCAGTCCAGCCATACACTACCTCGGACACCGTCGGCGTACCGGTCTTACTCCACCCCGGGGCCAGACCCGCGCTATAACCCTGGCCGTAGATACTCTCCATGCCCCCGTTATATAACAACTCAGAGGCAGCCACCGTCAAATGCTTAAGCTTAAGCGGCATTCCCCTGGCGGCCTGCGTATCCACTACATCAAACCCAGTAGCGATCACCGCCGGCACCGGTATCCCGGAGGCCACCCCAGCGCTCGGATTATCCAAAATAATCTCATCCCGCGAAACAGCGGGACTGCCGATAATGCTTAACTCCAGACTGCGCTCCACCGCCGGATACGTCGTCCCATCCGCATAGTGCACCACAAACGGCCCGCTGTACCTCCCCGCCTCGTTTATAATAATGGTACTGATGCTGCTATCACCCAACGCCGTATTGATCGCCGACTGCAAATCAGTGTGCGTCCCACCGCCTCCGGGAGCCACCCTATACGTCGCCGCCTCTACCGCACTACCCCATACCCCACAAATAAAAATGGCCACGAGCAGACATACACATGTCACCCATGGCTTAGGCTTTATCTCCGCTCTCTTGTTCAAGGTTATAACCTCTTGTGATTAATACGTGATCTATAAGTCTCTACAAAACAACCTCCATCCCTCTTTGTCAAATGCCTTGACCAAACAAAAATTGAAGCGTCAATTGCATTCCACAGGGGCTATATTAAGATAATACCAAAAATGTAAGCATAAATCAAGGAGGAATATAACTTTGAATATAACTTTGAACTTAACGCCGAGATTGGATGTAAAGGTTGAAAATATCGACATCTGGTATTTACTTGCCTACGTGGTTTACAGAAATTCACCAGGCGTGGCTTGCTGTTACTGTAACTAATAGCAAAGGGAAGCTGCTTTTCTGTTGAGCTGGAGCATGCTATTCACGGTTAAACCTGGCTTTTACCACATCGAAATACATCTCATATAAATGCAAACCGGCGCTGGCGGCAAACATCTTGCCGGTGGGGAGGCCCACTTCCTGAGCAATAAATTCGTTTAATATCTGCATCCCGCCTAAGTTGGTGGGAAATCCGCTCCATAAGTCCCAACTCCTGAAATAGACCGAGATATCAAGTTTCCCATTTACTATCTTCAAATCAATTAACCTGAGGCAGGGGGCATGGCCGAGTTCCAAATCACCTCCCAGCGGGATATTGATGGCGCAGTGGTTGTTGCCGGGGGCTTCTTTTAAGTGATTTATTATCCACTCTACCTGATTGGTTACCGTGCCGTCAGGATTAGGGAAGGCCAATATGCGACTGCCGTAGGTATAGGTTTCGTGCTGGCTGACCTCAGCGCTTAAGAGATAGTTGGCGGCGTAATCTTCTATCTGTTCATCGCTGTTAGGGGGTGGAACGGAGAGTGTTTCCGGAAATTGAATGGCCAGCGGTCTGGTTTCCGGGAGCAGTATCTCACAGGCGAAAAAATCGAACTGCCGCCGGATTTGCCCGCTGTAGGAGCCGCTGTCGATTTTGTAGTCATAGCCATGTTCCCAGCACAAATAAACCGCCTGATGCCAGGCATCGTTGATGGTGGTGGCCTTTACTGTCTGCATATTTATCTCCTAAAATCTATAGTTTAGTGGCTGCCAGTCGGCGTACCGACGTGGGGCATTCTAGGTGTTCTTTTATCTTCTCCATTGCCTGATTCGAGACGGAGAGTTTACTCAATTTTATGCCCGCATCGCTGATTGCCTGCTTCCAGAAATCATCCCGCTCAAGGTTCTGTGATTCATAATGATGTTCATAGTAGATTTCGCGGATGCGAGCGGTAGCCAGCAGTTTTAAACATACATAACAGGGAGCCAGAGTGGTGTAAATAGTTGCGCCCTCAACCGATATGCCGTAGCGGGCGGCTTGCGCCAGCGCATTAGCCTCGGCATGGGTTGCCCGACAAAAATTGTATTTGTCTATGTCCGGTACATTAGAACGTCGGCGAAAGCATTCGCCATCATCGATACAATGGTCGCTACCAGGCATGGCGCCGTTATAACCGGTCGCCAGGATTTGTTTGTCGAGTACAATTACCGCCCCGGTAGGCCTGGATAAGCAGGTGGAGCGGGAGCTGCAAATCTTGGCGATTACCATGAAGTATTCATGCCAGTTGGGCCGGTTACTACTCATTAAATTTACCTCATTAAGAAGAAGCTACTGTATCTTCGCTGGTTTCAGGATATATTCCAGCTTATCCCCCCGGCGTACTTGCACTATATAACCGGCTTCATATTCCGGGTCGTGTTTAAAAATAAGCAGCCAGCCCTCATCGGCGGCTTGCGCCAGGATTTTTTTCTTTACTTTAAGTGTCTCTTCGGGCTCTATATCAAAGGCGGTGATAAAGGGCAGCCGCAGGTGATGAGAGGTAGGCATCAGATCGCCTGAATATACGGCGCTCTTGCCTTTGGAAGTTACTTTTATCAATTGATGTCCGGCTGAATGCCCGCCGGTAAATATTAGTTCTATGCCCGGCATGAACGTATAGTCGCCCTCTATCAGTTGCAGGCAACCGGCTTCGTCTAAAGGGGCAACATTATCGGCTGGATAACTCCCTTTATTCCTTTCACTCGGATGGCAGGCCGCTTCCCATTCCTTCTTTTGCACCACCACCTTTGCCCGCGGAAAGCAAAGCTCTAATCGACCAGCTGCATTATAGCGGCTTACCCCGCCCGCATGGTCAAAGTGCAAATGGGTCAACAGCAGATAATCGATCTCCTCCGGTTTGCAATAGGGGCTTAAGGCATCTTTGAGACTTGGCTCCGTACTTAACTTAAAAATATCCCGCTGTTTTGGCCCAAACTTATCTCCCAGGCCGCAGTCCACCAGGATATTCTTATCAGCGGTCTGAATCAGCAGGCAGTTGAGCGCCATACGTATTCTATTTTGCGCATCGGCCTCTATGTAGTTGTTCCAGATGGGCTTAGGTATCAAACCAAATACGCTTCCTCCGTCTAAGGGGAAATAACCGGCAGAGACGACTTCTAAATTAAATGTGCCTAACTGCATATAAGTTTGCCTTTCTATTCTTGCGCTATAGTAAGGATCGTGCTAAATTATAGTTTATGGGGCATCATATGACAAGTAAAAATTACGGGGACATGTCCCTTGGGGATATATCCCCTTTTTCAAAGTACCCTAATGGTTTATTGAAGACAGTTGGGCTTATACTGCTGTTCATGCTGCTTGGCGGGTATAGTTGTGCCCTTAAGCAACTGAAATATACCCCTGGTGAGGGCAAAGAATGGTCATCATCCAAAACGGAACACTTAATCCAAACAGGGGAACTGGATAAAGCCATCGCTCAGTTAAAGCAAGCGGTAGCCATAAATCCTGCCGCAGAAAGGCAGCAGTTGCTTGGGCTTGCCTATCAAAAAAAGAGCCAACAGCTTACCGAATTGAGCATAGAAGCTTATGAAGCGGCTATTGTAGATACTGAAAATTCTAAAGCAGCCCGGCTCAGCCTGGGGGATATTTATTATCAGCAGGGAAAATATGCGAAGTGTATCGAAGTTTTAGCGCCATTAACCAGTAAGTCTGATGCTCCGCTTGCCGCTCGCATATTATTGGCTCGGGCTTATTTTAATGTCGGCCAGCTTACCCAGTCGCTGGCGGAATGGGAGAAGCTGAGCAAGCTTAAGCCCGAGGGTGGTGAAGCTGAGTTCCATATAGGATTTTTGAAAGAGAAAAAAGAGCTCTATGAAGAAGCCTTAGAGCATTACCAAAAAGTAATCTCATCGGCCCCACAGAGTAAGTGGGCGGCAGATGCCCAAAATCGGCTGGATGTCCTGGAAGCCGTTGGGGGCGTATTGACGCTGGCTGGCATTGAAGATGAGGAGATACGGCAGATCATCAAAAATGCTCCGGGAACACAAGAGTATCATAATGCCGGGGCAATCATGCTGCTTGATGAGGTAAGTTATACGGTGCATGATAACCATACAATGACCACCCGCATTCATCGATTAATTAAGGTGTTAAATGAAAGGGGTAAGGGTTTTGGCGAGGTAAAGCTGAACTATGATTCCAGCCAGCAGACAGTCAAAGTAAACCTGGCGCGCACGATAAAGCCGGACGGCACTATTGTAAATGTAGGCAAAAAATCTATGCGCGACCTCACTCCGTGGTCTGGTTTTCCGCTGTATAGTAATGCGAAAGTGAAGGTTGTCTCCATGCCGGAGGTAATGGCCGGTTCAATTATTGAATATATAGCTACTATTGAGTCGGCTGAGTTATTAAACGAGGATGATTTCCAATTCGGTATTGGATTGCAGTCTCATGAACCTCAACTATTGCAGCGGATCATCCTGGATGTACCCCAGGACCGGCAGCTTAAGATTAAATACTTGCGGCTTGCTGATGTTTCTCCAAAAGTCGAGCAAAAAGATGACCGCCGGATGTACACCTGGGAAGTGCGGGATATGCCGGAGATAATTTCTGAACCATTAATGCCCCCCTGGGCTGACATTTCACCCTTTATTATGGTTTCCAGCTTCACCGATTGGGATGAGATCAGCGCTTGGTTTAACGATCTGGCTAAGGATCAATTTAAACTGGATGAAGCTATACGACAGAAGGTTGCTGAATTGATTGCCGAGGCCGCTACCCCGGAGGACAAGGCCCGGCACATTTTCCATTTTGTGGCCAGCGAAATTCGTTATGTCGGCTTAGAATATGGCGTTTCAGGCTATAAACCCCATAAGGCTACCGAGATATTTAAAAACAAATATGGAGACTGCAAGGATCAGTCTACGCTGTTGGTGGCCATGCTGCGCGAGGTGGGGATACCGGCTTACCTGGTGTTGATTAGCACTCGCGGTAATGGCCGATTGGAAAAAGATATTCCCATGTTGCAGTTTGATCATTGTATTGCGGCAGCCCGGCTGGGAGGGAAGCTGGTCTGGCTCGACCCAACTTGCGAGACCTGTAGCCTTGATGATATACCGGAAGGTGACCAGCAGCGTCAGGCATTGGTGATGTTCGATGAGGGGGCTCGCTTTATAAGCACCCCGTTGTTAGAGGCGGAAAATAATAAGATGCTCAAGCGGGTGGAGTTGGAAATAAAATCCGATGGCAGTGTAGATGGAAACTCAAAACTGATTACCTCCGGCGATTATAGCGTGAGCTATCGGGGAGTTAAGTATACGAAACCCATACGGCGCAAGCATATGTTGCAGAGCCTGGTAAACGGGATGTATCCTGGCGGCAGGCTATTGGACTATGCCTTTACCGGCTTGGAAGAGATGGATGGGCCGGTTACTATTAGCTTACATTATACCGGGCCGAGCTATCTCAAGAGCGCTGGGGACTTACGGCTGTTCCAGTTGCCGGGTGTAGGCAGTAGCGCCAGGGGGGTGAGTCGTGAGGAGCGGACGTACCCCGTTCAATTTAGCGGCACCTCGTGGACTGAGGTGCATACTACCATTAAAATTCCTGCAGAATACAGGGTGCGCTATCTGCCGGGGGAAATCAAGCTGGAGTTGCCCGCTGCCTCATACTGGTCACACTATGAGAATCGGGATGGGGTAATCCATTATTTTGAGCGGGATATAACAAAGGACGTGGAAATTGCGGTGGATGATTATCAGCAATATAAGGAATACCGGGAAAAGATTGCCCAGGAAGCCGATCAGCAGATTATCTTAGAGGAGAAGTAGGGGGACATGTCCCCTTGGGGGCTAGCCCCCTTTTTCTATGATGCGCTCATTTGCTCCAGCCGCTTGAGCAATTTTTGTAATCTTGCCGCATTGGGTTGATCTGGATATAGATTTAAGGATTGCTTTATATACCCTTGGGCTTGGCCAGGCTTGCCCAACCTGTTTAATAGCAGTCCCATATTTGTATAAGCCAGCGCAAATCGTGGCTTGACTTTGATAGCTTGTTGATATTGCTTAAACGCTAAATCGTAATTCCCCCTGGATTCGGCCATTATTCCCAGATGGTAGTGGGCTAAAACAAAACCGGGATTTGCTTTTAATGTCTCATTAAAGGCCTGTTCGGCTTTGGCAGGTTGATTCTCTTTGTTATATACCAGCCCCAAATTAAAGTAGAACTCAGCTACATTTGGTTTTATTTTGATGGCTCTATTAAAAACCTCTTCCGCCTTGGATAAATCACCCGCATTCATGTAAGCCAATCCCAGGTTATTGTGCGCTTCCGCGTAGTCGGGTTTTACAGCTATCACCCGGCTGAAGGCCGCCGCCGCCTGTTTAAAATCTTTTATGCTGTTATACGAATTGCCGAGATTATAGTTGACCGCCACATCATTGGGGTTTGAGCGCAAAACTTTAAGAAATTCTGCTATTGCTTCGTGATATTGTCCCTTAAAGCCGTAAGCCAGCCCCAGATTACTGCGGGCCTTCGTAAAACCGGGCACAATTTCCAGCGAACGGGTGTATTCAGCAATAGCTTTATCATACAAGCCTTTAAAGCTATACGCTACCCCAAGATTATTATGACTTTTTTCGCACTCCGGGTTTATCCTCAATGCCGTCAGGTGCTCGGCAATGGCCTTATCGTATTGCCGCATGTTGCAGTAAGCGCTTCCCAGGTTGTTATGGGCTTCCTTATAATCGGGTCGCATTCTGATGGCACGTAAGTATTCCTTTACCGCTTTATCATACATGCCCTGGCGGTTATACGCATTCCCCAGGTTATTATATGCTTCCGGGTAATTGGGATCCAGTCTTATACCTTCTATATATTCTGCGGTGGCATCTTTCAGCCGCTTTTCGTCGCTGTACGCTACCCCCAGATTTACATGCTGCCGGGCATTTCCGGGGGATTTTTTAACCACGTCTTCGAGGATGCTGATCACGCTCTGCCAGGCTTTATTGCGCTCGTAGGTCATCATTGAAAGATTAATGACCAATATCGCCAGCACCCCTATCTTTAAGGGAAGCCGCAAACGGGGCGCCGAGTGATGAATCGCCCGCTCCAATCCCCATATTACGATAATAAAAATACCGATACCGGGGAGATAGAGCCGATGGTCATACACCAAATCCAGCGCTACAATAGTTGATTCCACTACCAGGTTTATAAAGAACCACAGGATAAAAAAGGAAATCAGGGGTTCTTTTTTGGCGATATAAATCGCCACATAAATTAAACCGATGATAATAAGCAAACTGGCTGCGGTAGCCGGCGGGTTAAACAGGGAGACAGACAGCGGAAAATCATAATCCAGGTTCAGCCGGGAGGGAAGCGGTAGAAACAGCAGGGTGCAGTAATAGATGATTACCCGCCATTCGGTGGATACCCGTTCAAAAAGAGTAAAGGGTCTGCGGTCATAATTGCTCTGAAACCAGGCAATAGGCTCAAACTTGGTGTATACCAGGAAGATTAATGCTATAGCAAATATAATCCCCGTTAAATATGGCCATTTCTTTTTTAACCAATTCAGATCAAGTTCTCGAAAAAAGTAAAATTCATACAAAAACACTAAGATTGGAGTTACGATGGTATTTTGTTTGCTGCTGAAAGCCGCACAAAAGCAGATGAAGGCGGTTAAATAATACCACCAGGAATTGGCCCCGGATTTAAGCCGCCCCTTAGCATAACAGATCAGGCATAGCACTGAAAATAAAGCCGCCAGACTGGTAGCCCGCTGAACGATATAGGTTACTGCTTGAGTGTTTACCGGATGAATGACGAATATAATTGCACACGCCGCCGCAATTTCCCTGGCCCACGAGCCGTACCTGTCCTTCATAGACGGCAGAGTGAGGGTTAACAGGGTAAATTTAAAAATAGCCAGGGCGCAGAGGATGTGAATGATGAGATTGACCAGGTGATAGCCCCAGGTATCGAGCTTTCCGAAGTAATAATTCAGGGCATAGCTGATCTGACTTATGGTGCGTCCGTTTTTGGCAATGGAGGATTTCAACCTGATTAAGTCACCATCCGCAATCTTCAAACTGGAGAGATGTACCCCCCGATTGTGGACAATATTTGAGCCATCATCAAATATAAAGGGAACCGAGAAGGAATTACTGTAAGCCGCACCGGCTAAAATTATGACCAGTAATACAGTAACCAGGGTAAAAAAATCAGGCCGTTTGCCCGCCAACCAGACGAGCAGCTTCTGACCGGAGCTGGAAGATTTTTTCAGTAAGCAGCACTGTTTATATTTATTACCACTGCCACAAGGGCAGGCATCATTACGACCGACTTCAGCCATTTTCATCCCTCTTTATACACCATATGGCCAACATGTGGCCGCAATGAGGCAGTATTCTCTCTAATAACCGTTCAATGGGTTGAAATAACCGGTACATCGGCACAGTTATCTGACCGGGAATCACCTTCATTCCCCGACCAGTGGGGGGGAAATACCAAACTCCACGCTGTGATTCAATCTTGAATTTATACATCACCAGTTTTTTTAAGCGCTTGAAAGTATACCAATTATCTATGGGTTGATTGGCGCTGGTCACCGGCTCATTCAGGATAAGCTCAGCCGCCTTTCGGGCCAGGCCATACCATGAAACCCAATTGGGAGTAGTAACTATCAAATGCCCATTACCACATAATACCTGATGAAATTCCAGGATAGCTTCTCGGGGATCAGTTAAGTGCTCCAATACCTCACTACAGATTATACAACTAAACGAGTTGTTTTTAAATGGTAAATGTTGGGCATCGGCGACTAAATACTTGTTGGCGCTGCAATTTGCTCTGGCAAGGGCAACCCGTTTGTAAGATAAATCAAAAGCAATTATAATTCCTTTATCTGGTTGATCTCCCCCGGCAGTTGAAATAAATATATCTGATTGAAAACCGCAGCCAACAATCAACAGCTTATCGGAGTTGCTTTTGTTTAAGAAATCCTTTATTACCGCCAGGCGCCTTGACTGCTTGATCAACCCTAATGGATGATTTTCGGAATCAGTCCAGTTCCTATAAAATTCTTTAGATGACATAATAATGTTTTTAGCCCGAAAAATTCGGGCAGGCACAGCCTGTTTCTTCAGGACGTTGGCTCATAAACCTTATCTTGCAAGGGGTGTCTTGCGAACATAGTCTGAGTTTATGGATATATCAGGTTAGGACTTTTCAAAGACCTTTATATGGTAAGAACCCCACTTATTTCCCCTTTTGTCCAAAAAACCTAGCGTCAGTTTGTCGATATTGTAAAAAAATTGTGGGGAAAACCCCGCTAGCCTATAGCTTAAAAGTCTACACCCCCAAAAATGGGTTGCGATAGTATTTATCTCCCTAAAACCCAGTTCTTGAAGCTTTTGGGTAGTTGTTTCATATGACCTGAATTTAATATGTTTTGATAAAACAATCGGTCTTCGCCTAAGGAAACGCTCATGGAGAATGATATATCTATTGGCGATACGGGAGAAATTCTCCAAAACCTTAGCCCATTTTTTATTGTCCAGGATATGGTATAAAACATCAAAGCAGTGAACTATATCATAGCGTTGATTTAAGGGCAAATTCGCTAAGTCGTTTGTACTCATATTTACTCGGTTACCATAAAGAGTTTCTAGGTTTTCTATAGCTATCGGCGAAATATCAACCAGGGTGACGTCATATTTTCTTTTTAAAAATAGATCCAGAAAAGCGCCCTTTCCACCACCTGCATCCAATACGCTTACTAATGGTTTTGAAAATTTAAGCTGATCCAGGATAATATCATACCTTTCTAATGTCAGTTTATATATATAATAATTTGCTTTATCGGAATAACTTTTCTGGCCTACTGCCGCCAGTGTACCGTTGCTTACTTCATGCCTTTTTATCCAATATTGGGTCTCGTCTGTTTTCTTGCCTAACTCATGCATGATATTTCCCTTGAGGCAGCTTAAGGTATAAACACCGCCTTAGTAAGATAATAACAAGATGCACAGCATATCACAGAATTAAGGCAATTGCCAAAGGCGATTAATGTATAGCCGGTCAATCTTGAAAGAAAAGATTAAAAATGTTAATATGTCTGTATGGTTTAACCCGAAAAATTCAGGTCTTGTTATGCGCAAATCGATAATTAGTTGAAATTATAGGTTTGTCAGCTTCCTTATCAGCCGCCTCGGGCAAACATAGCTTTATTGGACGTTGGCTAATGAACCTTATCTCACGGGGGATGTCAGGCAAACTCAGACTAAATTTATGAATAGATCAGGTTAGGGGGTATATTATGAAATGTCCTGTGTGTAATAATATTATGTTGGAAAAGGATTTCGGCGGTGTAAAAGTAGATGTGTGTGAGCATGGATGCAAAGGGATATGGTTTGACTGGGGGGAGATACGAAGATTAGATGAGTCGGATGAGGGCTTTGGGAATGTGCTTAAAGCAGCGCTTAACCATCCCAGGGAGAATGATGAAAATCGCAGTCGAATCAACTGCCCTAAGTGCAATAAACCTATGCATATCCATAAGTATCAATCATCGAAGGAAGCAAATGTTGATGAATGCTATCTGTGCGGCGGTTTCTTTCTTGATTCCGGTGAACTTAAAGCCATTAGTAATAGCTTTATGAGTGAGCCGGAAAGGAAATCGTATAATGAAAAACTGCTTGCCGATATTCCCGAATATGAACAACTGATGGACGATGTTGGGTATAAAAAAGCCAGGACAGCGGCTATCGGAAAGTATACCAAATTCTTAAGTCTTAGTTACCTGATGAATAAGGTCCAAAATTGAGCTGTCTGGCTATACCCGAAAAATTCGGGCAGGCACAGCCTGTTTCTTCAGGACGTTGGCTCATAAGCCTTATCTCGCAAGGGATGTCTTGCAAACCCAGGCTGAATTTATGAATAGATCGGGATAAAATGGTAACCGCTGAAAAGGATAAAGCCTTACTCTCCCGTATGCAGGAGTTGGGTATAGCCGAAGATGATATTATCGAGAAATTTATCCGCTCAAGTGGTAAGGGAGGGCAAAAGGTAAACAAAACCGCCAGCTGTGTTTACCTAAAACATGTGCCCACTGGGATTGAAGTTAAGGTTCAAAGAGAAAGATCGCAAGCCTTAAACCGCTTTTTTGCCAGGCGGCTGCTGGTGCAAAAGATAGAAGATCAGATACTGGGGCGGGAAAGTGCGCGCATAAAAGAAATAGAGAAGCTAAAACGGCAGAAACGAAAAAGGTCGAAACGGGCTAAAGAGAAAATATTAAGGGATAAAAAACTGCAGGCCGAGAAGAAAAAGCAGCGCCAAAGTGTGGGCGCGATAACAGATGAATGATTGAGGACATTAAAGACACTCATTAGGGTATCTTGAAAAAGGGGACATGCCCCCTTTAAAATTTTCGTTCAAGATCAAGGCAGCCACATGTGGCCATGCGAAAAATTTAACCGCAGGTATATGTTTGATATTCCGAGGATTAAATTTTTAACGTAACGCAGAGCTTGGGCGAAAAGGCAATTTTTCACCCGAAAAATTCGGGTCTTGTTAAGGGGAAATCGGCATTTACTTGAAAAACATAGATTTATCAGCATCCTGCTCCTGCCGCCTCGGGTAAATAAAGTTTTATTGGGCGTTGGCTCATGCACCTTATCTCACAAGGGGTCTGGCGAATCTAGTCTGAGCTTATGAATAGATCGGGTTCAGGGTGCCCATTAGTCTTTAGCAACTGCTTTGATATACACATCCTTAAGCGAAGTAAAGTCCCCGGCGGGATAGGGCACAAACCCCTGTACCTCTTTTTGCATAGCCACTACATTCATCATATGCCACAAGCTGATATAAGGCAGATCATCGGCAAGAAGCTTTTGCACCCGGCTGTACACAGCCTTCCGTTTGTCGGTATCCAGCGTATTGCGCCCTTCCTCCAGCAGCTTATCTAATTCCGGGTTTATGTATTTACCGCGGTTAGCTCCCTGGGGCGGGATGGATGAGGAGTGAAAGATATAATAATAAATATCAGGCTCGGTGATGCCCACCCATTGCAGGCTGTATAGCTGAAAATTACCGGCGCTTATATCGGCGAAGAAAGTCCCCCACTCATAACTTCTCACATCCACCTCTATGCCCAGCTTTTGCCACTGGTGTTGAAGCACTTCAGCTATGCGGCGACTCTGTTCATTTTGCGAGGTTTTATAGCTTAACCGAAAGCGAGGCTGCGGCCCATCGCCGTCAGGGTCGGCAAATCCGGCCTCATCCAGTAACTTACGGGCTTGCGCCAGATCATAACTATAGCTGGTAAGTTGTGCTTCATAGGCCCAATGGGTTTCCGGCAGCAGGCTATTAGCCGGAGTAGCCAGGCCTCCCAGCAGATGCTTTATAATGGCCGGGCGGTCTATTGCCAGGGCCAGGGCTTTACGTACCCGCTTTTTGCTCAGCATGGGGTCTTCCATATTAAACCCAATGTAGGCATAGGTTGTGCTGGGTGAGGTGATCACTTTAAGCTTGGGATTAGCCTTCAGGCGCGGCAACAGGTCAGTGGGGATAGAATTCTGTACCAGCTGCACCGAGCCCTTTTCCAGTCCCAGCAGGCGTACCGTATCCTCAGGCACGATCTTGTAAATAATGCGCTTCAGTTTTGGCGCATCGGCGTAATATTGTGTAAATGCGCTAAATACCAGTTTCTCGTCAGCTTGCCAGTCTATTAACTTAAACGGGCCGCTGCCTATCGGTTTACGCGAGAACTCCCCCTCCACTGCTTGGGCGGCATGTGCCGGGACTATTCCCAGCGTCATATTTATCAAAAACGGGGCAAAAGGTTTTTTTAATATAAATTTAACCGTGTAATCATCCAGCACCTCAATCTGTTTCAGCTCTTCGAAACTACCGCGGCGGGGGGATTTAAAGGCTGGGTCCATTATGGATAAAAAGGTGTATTTTACATCCCGGGCGGTGAGGCTTGATCCGTCATGGAACGTTACCCCCTGCCGCAGGTGAAACATGTAGGTGGTGCTATCCGGTTGCTCCCAGGAAAGCGCCACATCAGGCACTAAATTTGATTGCTGGTCTTTTTTAAGCAGCCCGGAGAATACAAGCTGCGTAACCCTGGCTGAAGCCACGTCAGTCGCCTTGCGGGGGTCCAGATTGGTGGGACTGGCTTCTAAGGCGATAGTAAGTGTTTCTGAATCCGTCTTTGGCTCAGGGGTACAGGATAGAATAAGGGTTGGCAATAGACAGATCAGAAAGCAGAACAACAGCTGATTTTTTAAAAATAATAGCACTTTTTACCTGAGTTTCTCATAAGGGTATCTTGAAAAATGGGATATCCCCCCCCAACGCTTGCCAAAAAATCTACTATATAGAAACAGGACTGCCTGCTAATAACACCCGAATAAGTCAGGTTAAATGGTAGCACCTACTGCATGCCCTGTCAACGGCAAGCGGTTAATCCCGAAAAATTCTGGCAGGCACAGCCTGTTTCTTTTAGGACGTTGGCTCATAAACCTTATCTCACAGGGGGTGTCTTGCGAACACAGTCTGAATTTATGAATAGATCGGGTAATAGCGATTATTAATTGCTCAGTCAGGAAGACTGATATAGTTGCAATTTATAAGGGCGCCCATAATGTCCACAAAGTTAACACAATCAAAGACTGAGTCGTGGACAGTTTTAGGTTAAAGGTTCCAGTAAGGGGAGCCAGACTGTTTTTAGTATTGTATCTCCCAGGTATTTTAGAGCATTCATACCAACCCTGAAGATGCTGAACCCCACTTGTCCTTTTCTGCCAT
>JAJRUU010000001.1 GCA_024277605.1 bacterium | reverse complement strand
GATGGGTTTGCAAGACACCCCTTGCGAGATAAGGTTTATGAGCCAACGTCCAATAAAGCTATGTTTGCCCGAGGCGGCTGATCGGGAAGCTGATAAATTTATAATTTTCAATTAAATGTTGATTCGCCCATAACAATACCCGAATTTTTCGGGTTAAATCTGCCTGAATAATCGTCGTTACACCCTCCCTGCGTTAGTGTGTCACATGATGCACATATATCTGATGTAAATGCCAGCATATTTGAGGTCTAAGATCAGCTATACGCCTATTGTCTACTGAATATATTTTACTATACTTATAAAACACGTAAGACCTGTAGGTGTTAACGATGATTGTTCTCACTGTTACACTCTGAGTGAGACTCCATGCAGTAAATTTTCCTGTTAGGGAGGACATATGGGATCAATATTAATGGACAACAGAATTTATCGGGTGCTGACGGAAAGAGACATGTCACAGGCCGAACTAGCCAGACGGGTGGGGGTCAAGCGGGAATACATGAACCGTATCATCAATCGCCGGATTAACCCCACTATTCCACTAGGCTTGCGCATTTCAAAAGCACTCGGCGTCAGTGTAGAAGATTTATTTATTATTAACCTGTAATCCCGAAAAATTCGGGTCTTGTTAGGGGGAAATCGACATTTAATTGAAAAGCATAAATTTATCAGCTTCCTGATCAGCCGCCTCGGGCAAACAAAGCTTTATTGGACGTTGGCTCATGCATCTTATCTTACAAGAGGTCTGGCGAATCCAGTCTGAGTTTATGAATAGATCATGTTAAAGAGAGGTTATGCCTTCGCGGATAGCATATTTGGTGAGTTCGGCCAGGCTGTGAATCTTTAACTTACTCATGATGTGTTGGCGGTGTGTTCCCACCGTCTTTACACTTACATGCAACTGCGCTGCAAGTTGGTTGGTATCTTTCCCTTCGGCTAAAAGCTGCAATATCTCCCGCTCCCTGGGGGTCAGGGCTGAAGGGCCATGGTGATCGGTCGATGACGAAGAGTTACACAAAAATTGTTCAACAACGGTATCGGATATTCTAGGGCTTAAGTAGGTGTGGTTTGCAACCACGGCGCTAATGGCCTGGTGTAGCTCTCCAAAAGCACAATCCTTCACTAAATAAGCCGAAGCCCCAGCCCGCAACATGCCTACCACAAACTGTTTGTTGAGGTGCATCGACAGCGCCACCACCTTGACCTCAGGGAATTGGGCGGTGATTTGGCGAACAGCCTCAATACCGTTTAAGTTTGGCATAACCACATCAACTACCGCCACATCTGGTGCCAGCTTTCCAATCAGTCGCAGCAATTCTCGTCCATCTGCTGCCTCTGCAATCACTTCCATGTCGGTATGTTTTTCAAGCAAAGCCTTTAGTCCATCGCGCATAAGCTTGTGATTATCAGCTAAGACAATTTTTATGCTCATATAGCCTTCTCTTTTTTATCTACGTGCCAATCGAAAGTGGCGCCACCAGGCTGGCCCGGGTACCACCCCCTGGTTCAGAAGCAATCTCCAGCCCTCCGCCAATATAATCTAACCGCTCACGGATATTGAACAAGCCAAACCCAGTATGTTTGTCCATTTGAGGGCTTGTTTTAGCGACATCAAAGCCTACCCCGGCATCCTGTACATCAATTTTGATATACTCCCCTTCCCGACTTATAGATACTACCGCACAATCTACCTTGGCATGCTTGACTACATTAAGTAGCAACTCGCGTGTGGTCTGGAAAAGCAGACTCCGTATATCATCCTCCATAGGCTTGAGCTGTCCATCTCGTTCAAAACAAATCAGGATACCATGCTGCTGTTGAATTTGTTCGCTGAGCCATTCAATGGCCGCCTCAAGACCCAGATCATACAGAATAGGCGGGCTGAGATCAAAAGTCAGCGACCTGGTGGACTGTATCATTCCTTCGGTAATATCTCGTAATTCTTCAATAGTATTCAGATAGTTATCCTGCCCTAATTTGGTGTCCGTTTCAGCCAAGCCTTCCAACCTGATCTTGCTGAAACCCAGATTCTGGATAAGGTGATCGTGCAGCACAGTGGCAATCCGCCGCTGTTCCCGCTCGTCGGCAACTGAGAGTTCAGCCGCCAAACTGCGAAGCTGTTTCTGATGGGCTTTAATTTTTTTCTCGATCTGCTTATGCTCGGTTATATCACGGCCATACGCGTATAAATAATCGGTACCGGCAAAGGGGGTAATTTTAATTAAGAAAACCCAGTCTTGGTGGTTTAACTCTATTTCCTGACTGCTTTGGGAGTCGTATATTTCTGCTATCACGTATTTCCATTCAGCCGGTAGAAGCTCTCCCGGTTTAGTTTTCAATAACTCTATAATCGGCCAAGCCGCCGGATTGGCAAACTGAATATAACCGTCTTTTCTGATGCGCAGCACCGGGTTTGGATTTTGCGCCGGAAATAGGGCTAAGTCTTTTATCTTTTCCTCCGCCTGCCTGCTCTGGGTTACGTCTCTTATAATGTTCAACACATGTTTTTCGCCTTTAAAATAAATTGGGGTGCCTTTCACTTCAACAATAATCGGGGTGCCATCTTTCCGATTATTCCATCTTTCGCAATCACATTCCCCAACTGTCATCACGCTGGTTATACATTGTCTTAAAGCAGATATAGAATCCTAGTGGATTAGTTTTTGGGCATTAATCCCTAGTAACTCTTCACGAGAATAACCATATAGTTTAATTGCTTGTGGATTAGCTTCTAGAATATTGCCCCCGGAATCAAACACAATAAAGGCATCCTTGGCGGATTCAAATATACTACGATATTTGGCCTCACTCTCTAGTAACGCCTCCATCGCCCGCTTGCAGTTAGGGTTTTCAATAAGTTCCCACTCTGTTGCCTGTTTAATAAGCGCAAATTGATGTTTAGCGGCCACCTCTATCAATTTTAATGCGTCACATTTATCAATGGAATAACTGCAAATGGCCAGTATTCGGTATTTGCCAATGGCCTTATTTATTTTTGTTTCATAATCACTGAAAGCCCGCCAATCTTCTTCCTCAAGCCAAGCGGCATTACCGGTTACCCTCAAGCCGTCATAACCCTGAGTTAAGGCTTGATCGAGCTTATTAACCCAGTCGGCAACAACTCTCTGGGAGTTGAATACTCCGTCTTTAAGATACCAGTCAGCATGTGGAACAATTTGCATTTGCCCCTTTTTCAGATATTGCTCAAAATCAGGTACCGCCCTGCTAATAGCTGCTTTAGCCGCTTTTTCGTTTAGCGGCTCTGAGGTAACCCACACGCAGAATTCATTGTTTTCTAAGCCGGCGCTGAAATACGGCACTAAAATATCGGTGAGATCTTCCGGGGTCTGGTAGAATTGACAGAAGTGGCTGCCCCAGGGGACATCACCAACAACCTCACTTCCTGTTTTCCGGTTTCTTTCTATCATCCTAACCAGCTGATTTCCTTGAAGGCGCTTTTTGAGTTTGCTCAGGTTGTAAAAACTACATTGAGTATTATTTAAGGCCAAGACATACTCCACAAGTACCATGTGTGACACCAGGTATATAACATGCCGCCATAATTGTCAAGACATAACTGCACTGCAATATTGCAGACTGATAGAGGGGGTTGGATTTGGTGGCTACTCGGGGAAACTTAAGAAGTTATCTGCGCTAATCACCTATTGCTGAACCGATTGTAATATTATCAAAAAACACCTCTCGGGCAGGGTAATTGCTATGACTCCTCAGCTTAAGGTAAAGATAGCCCTTAGTAAAGCCCAGCCCATGCGACGGTATATAAAAAGTCTCCTTATTGTTCTCAAATACTTGCAAACTTTTCTCATCTAAAACTATGGTTATCCTCTGCAATGAAATCGTCCTGCCCTTACGATCGCCGGGCCAACCATCCATATAATGGAATTTTACCAAGCCATTGTTTTTGATGGCAATTACACTGCGGGCATTATGTCCGGGGGGAACCCCTACATACTCAAATTTCAACCAATCCTTCTCGTCCTTGGGATTTGTAACTGTAGATGTGGGGCAAATATAAACGCCGGCGCTCATGTAACTGCCGTTAGCCTGTTTGTTCCAATCCAGATCAAAGCTAATTTCTTTTTTACTGGTAAATTCTATCGGCTGAATACTCTTTAAGCCCAGATACTTAACTACATCATCTCTTGTACCTAAGGTGTTGGCACGCAGGCGCAGGCGGTAATCAGTACCTTCTCCCTGATTTACATCATACACATCAACCACCGATTCGTTGAAATCACCTTGCTGGGTAATCTGCCAACTTTTCAGGTTCAACTTTCCTGCATCAAAGCCTTCTACAAAACCTTGTTGATTATTTATACTATCACTAGACCCAGTTTTACTTTGAGTAATACATCCTAGGCTCACAAGCAAAGTAAGACAGATGATAAAGACAAAATTTTTGGTTGCTCGTTCTATCACTTATCAGGCTCCTTTACAAAAAACGTTGCTCCCCATATTTGATATAAACAACGATATTGTAGTTATTCTACTACAAAATTACAAATGAAAAATTATTTTTTGTGATAATCACCAAGTAATTGCTGTTTGTCATAATTCAGGCTAGTGCTATAATGAGGAATAATACAGGGGAGGAATTTATCGAGTTTAGGGGGGGTAAGGCCAAAGATAATGAGTAAGTTACGATTAGTCCAGTGCCTGTTATGCAAGAAGGAATGCCAGTTAGTGGAGGGCCAGCGGGGGGATTGCCGTGTGCGTATAAACATCGGCGGGAGGCTTACCAGCCTGGTATATGGTAAGCCCTGTGCGGTGCATGTAGACCCCATCGAGAAAAAGCCGGTATTTCATATGCTGCCTGGCAGCCGGGCATTTTCCATCGCCACCGCCGGTTGTAATCTGCATTGTAAATTCTGCCAGAACTGGGAGATATCCCAACGTGAGCCGGAGGAAACCGTAAACCGTGATCTGCCCCCGGACAAAGTGGTGGAAGCCGCCGTAAACAACAACTGCCGCAGCATCGCCTATACCTACTCCGACCCTGTAGTATTCTACGAATATACCTATGACACCTCCAAACTGGCCCATTCCCGCGGGATAAAGAATATCCTGGTAACTGCCGGATATATTAACCGGGAACCGCTGCTTGAGTTATGCGTTTATACCGATGCAGCCAATGTGGATTTAAAGGGTTTTACTGAGGACTATTATAAAAAGATATGCGGCGGTGAGTTACAGCCGGTACTCGATACGCTTAAAACCATGCATAAACAGGGGGTGTGGCTGGAGATCACCAATCTGGTGGTACCCACTTTAAATGACGAATTAGGACTTATCGGTCAGATGTGCGACTGGATTCTGGATAATCTGGGACCTGCGGTACCGCTGCACTTCTCGCGCTTCTGGCCCATGTATCGCCTGAAGAATCTTCCGCCCACCTCAGCGTAGGTCATCACCCAAGCACGTAAGCTGGCTATGGATAAAGGCTTATACTATGTCTATGTGGGTAATATACCGGGGCATCCCGGGAATAATACTTACTGCCCCAAGTGCAAAGAGATAATCATCGGCCGCATTGGCTATAGCATCACCAAGTACGATCTAATAGACGGCAATTGCGGTCAGTGTAACTTTAAGATTGCCGGCGTGTGGGATTAGGGGTATAATACTGCCAAACAAACCAGCCATGGGCTGGACTAATTATGGAGAAGCCGTTATGACCGACAACGCCTCCTGTCACATCCGGGTCTATGACCCTATGGATGAAAGCGGAGACTGGCCTTTAGAGCAAAAAGAATCATCTGATTTCCTGTACAGGGACAAACCGATAGGTTTATCACGGCGGGAGTTTCTGAGACGCTCTCTGGGCTGGGGAATGTGGGTGTTTCTGTTATACCCCTTAATAAAGTATAAGTCAGCCATAGATAAAAAACATCCCTCGAATGTATCCCAACATCCAGCCAGTTGGTACAAGAATTTGGCAGGCTAGTCAGCAAACTTATAACAGAGGAGGAGGCAATGAGAGGCAGATCAGCCGTAGCTATTGTTTTATCTTTGGTGTTTGTAGTTCCGCTAACCGCCGCTATCAGCCAGGCATATGAACCGCTGTCGGCAATAGCTCCCATACCGGCTGATAACTCACTTACCCCAGAAAAGGTTGAGCTGGGCAAAATGCTCTTCTTTGACCCACGTCTGTCAAGCAGCGACTGGATCAGCTGCGCCACCTGCCATAACCCGGTATTCGCTTTTGGCGATCGGATCCCCAGAGCGCTTGGGCATAAGATGTCCGAAGGCCACCGTAATACACCCACTGTTTTAAACGCTGCATTTCTGGATGTACAGTTCTGGGACGGCCGCGCCGCTACGCTGGAGGAACAAGCGCTTGGGCCGATTCAGGCCGATGTTGAAATGAATGCCAGCTTGGATGAGGTGGTAGCCAAGCTTAAGGCCATACCTGCGTATGTGAAGCGCTTTGAAGGGGTATTTGGCGGCAATGACCCGCTTACCCCGGAGCATATCGCCAAAGCCATCGCCGCTTTTGAGCGCACGCTTATTACCCCCAACTCACCCTTTGACCGCTACCTGAGGGGAGACAAGCAGGCCATAAACGCCGCCGCCCAAAAAGGGGCGAGCTTGTTCGATGAGAAGGGCTGTACCAACTGCCATACCGGAGCGGTATTCAGTGACAGTGATTTTCATACTATTAAAGTACCCGGTTCAACTGATCTGGGCCGCTATAACGTCACCAAAGCCGAAAGCGATAAACACGCCTTTCGCACTCCCACGTTAAGAAATGTAGCGCTGACGCAGCCCTATATGAACAATGGGTCGGTGAATACCCTGAATGAGTCGGTCAAGATTATGGCAAAAGAGGCGCTGGAGGAAGAGTTAAGCGCTGAGGAAGTAGAAGCTATAGTGGCTTTCTTAGAGTCCTTAACCGGAGTAATGCCGGAGATGACCTATCCCATATTGCCTTAGCCCGATCTATTCATAAATTCAGACTGGGTTTGCAAGACATCCCTTGTGAGATAAGGTTTATGAGCCAACGTCCAATAAAACTTTGTTTGCTCGAGGAGTCTGATCAGGAAGCTGATAAATTTATAATTTTCAACTAAATGTAGATTCGCCCATAACAATACCCGAAATTTTCGGGTCAAAGGTAATAAACCTCCCATTAAAACTCAGCCTGTCAAGTATTTCTGGGAGTATCGGATATCTGCTTAAGTCTACCCATAAATTTGTCGTGCACCCCAATTCACAACTTGACTTATCTTGTGCCAAAAAGGTAATATATGCCAGTTATTCAGCTGGCGAATCAAAAATATTATAAGGCTTTAGCAGAATGGTTGCATTAAAAATATTAACCATTGTGGGCGCCCGACCACAATTCATTAAAGCGGCGGTGGTAAGCCGTGCCATTGCCGAGCATAACCGGCAACATCCTGCTGCTATTATCCAAGAGCAGATAGTCCATACGGGTCAGCACTATGATCATATGATGAGCCAGACCTTTTTCGATGAGCTGGAGATCCCGGCCCCGGAGATAAATTTAGCGGTGGGTTCCGGCAGCCACGGCGAGGTTACCGGTGCTATGCTGGCTGGCATTGAGAAAGAAATAATTGCCCGTCGGCCGGATTGGGTGTTGGTTTATGGCGATACAAACTCTACCCTGGCCGGCGCGCTGGCCGCCACCAAATTACACGTGCTGGTGGCCCATGTTGAAGCCGGGTTGCGCTCTTTTAACCGAAAAATGCCCGAGGAGATAAACCGTCTATTGACCGATCATGCGGCTGATTGCCTGTTTTGCCCATCTGATAGGGCGAAAGCTCTGCTGGCACAGGAGGGAATCACCAGGGAGGTTTATGTGGTGGGTGATGTAATGTATGATGCAGCGCTTTATTATCGTGAAAAAGCTATTGTACCGGATAGGGCAGGGGCATATGCCTTGGCTTCGCTGCATCGAGCTGAGAATACCGATGATTTAGTGCGCTTGCGCAATATATTATCGGCAATGAGTAATTCCCCGGTTCCGGTAATCCTGCCGCTTCACCCGCGGACGCGAAGCGTTCTGGAAAATGAAAACGTTGAAGTAAACGGGAAGGTAGAGCTTATGGAGCCTCTCTCTTATCTGTCGATGCTGGGGCACTTGCAAAATTGCGCCTTTGTGATAACGGATTCAGGCGGACTTCAGAAGGAGGCGTATTTCTTTGGCAAAAAATGCCTTACGGTGCGTGAGGAGACGGAGTGGACGGAGTTAGTGGAATGTGGGGCTAATCGAGTGGTGGGGGCGGATAGGTCGGCCATCTGTACCGGGTTCTCCTGGGCCATGGAACCCTTAAGCGATACTCCAAAACTCTACGGTAGCGGCGATGCGGGAAAACGCATAGTTGATAAATTACTGGAGATAGCCGAATGAGATTTTTGGTCGAGCCACTTTCCTTGCTCTGGAAACATCGCTCTCTTTTATGGCAGACAACGCGAAATGAGATCAAGGCGCGCTATGCCGGGTCAGTTTTGGGATTGGCATGGTTGCTGCTCTACCCGCTGGTTTTCCTCGGGGTTTATGCGGTTATTTATCTTTTTGTATTTAAAGTACGTTTTGCTATTTTTAATTCCCAAGAATATGTAGCGCTAATCTTTTGCGGACTTATACCTTTTTTAGGCTTTTCTGAGGCGCTTGGTTTAGGAGTGAGTTCGGTAACCAGCAATGCCAGCCTTATTAAAAACACCCTTTTCCCTATCGAGTTGATTCCGGTAAAGTCAGTTTTTGTCAGTCAATGTACTCAGGTGGTGGGGACGGGACTGCTGCTTATAACAATCGGCGCTTTGGGTAAGCTTACCGTTTGGGCGCTTTTGGTGCCGGTTATTTGGCTGCTGCAATTTTTTTTCACCCTGGGCATGGTGTGGATTCTCTCCAGTATGAATGTGTATCTTCGGGAACTGCAGAATCTGGTGGGTGTTTTGATTCTTATTCTGATGATGATTAGCCCGATTGCCTACACTGCCGATATGGTGCCAGCTGGACTCAGGAATTTGTTAAAGCTCAACCCGTTGTATTATATTGTAATCGCTTACCAGGACTGTCTGATGTTAGGGCGCTTTCCAAGGGGGGAGATTTTTTGGGTGCTCCTCTTTTTAGCTGTATCGTCCTTCGGTTGTGGCTACTGGTTTTTTAGCCGTATGAAGAGGGTTTTTGCTGACAATGTCTGAGATTGCCATATCGTTAAGTAATCTGGGTAAGGTATATAAGCTCTACTATAAACCGGCAGATAAGGTGCTGGATGCATTGGGGGTAAACCGCTGGCTTTTCTGGCGAAAAAACTATTATCAGGAATTCTGGGCCTTGCGGGGCTTAAATTTAACGGTGAAAAAGGGCGAGCGCGTGGGTATTATCGGCCGTAACGGCGCCGGTAAAAGTACCTTATTGAAGATCATCTCAAGCATTGTTACTCCGACTGAAGGCACGGTGCAGGTCAATGATCGAATCCAGGCGTTAATGGAAATGGGAACCGGTTCTCACCCTGAATTTACCGGGCGGGAAAACATCCGGGCTTCACTGGCTTACCAGGGCTTATTACCCGCTCAAATACAAGAGAAAGAGGAAGATATAATAGACTTTGCCGAGCTGGATGAATTCATTGACCAACCGGTCAGGACATACTCGGCTGGCATGTACACCCGGCTGGCCTTTTCCACCGCCACCAGCATTGAACCGGATATCCTGATTATCGATGAGGTGTTGGGGGCTGGTGATGCATACTTTACCGGTAAGTGTGTGGAACGCATGAAACAGCTTACGGTTGACAGTGGTGTAACGTTGCTTTTCGTGAGTCATGATATAAGCAGTGTGGAAAGGTTATGTGACCGTTGCATTTGGATCGATCGGGGTAAGGATGTAATGAATGGGCCAACTCTGGATGTCGTAAATGCTTATCAGCAACAAGTAAGCATACAGGAGAATCAGCGGCTTAAGGCCAAGAACCTCAAGGTTAGTATAGGTGGGTATAAGAAACTTCACCTGGATCAATATGCGGATTTGCTGCTTATCCGTTTTTCTTCAGCAAATGGTCGAACAAATGGTTTTTGCTTACAGCAAGTTACCTTATTACAAGATGCTCAGGAGGCTGCGAGTATGATGCTGGGCGAAGCCCAGGATACAAATCAATCACATTCTACCTGGGTTATATTAGACCGCATGTCTTGTTGGACCAATCCAGTCAGCCTAAAAAACGAAGGATGGGGGCGTGGGTTGACAGAGAACAAACCAGGTCTACAAACACAAGGAATGTTGGTTTTTAATATGTATGTGCTTAACCCGAATGCTAATTATTCACTGACTGTTCGATATCTTTCTCCCTTACAAGATTCCATTAAAGTAGAGTTGTACAATGGGAACGATTATATTCACTTGACGGAAATCAAACCTAATAACAATCGTGAAATAGCAGAAATTAAGTTGGAACTACCTGAATCTGTTATTCATAGCGGAAAAGTAGAGGAAAAAGAGCAAGTTTTAAGATGGCCTGGGTCTAATGAAATTATGATCGATAAAGTCCTTATGGTTGATGAAAACGGCCAAGAAAAAGTGTTGTTTAGGGTGGGGGAACAGCTTGTACTAAAAATGAAATTTTCTGCCAGAATGGCGGGAAAGTATCCGGTTACATTCTGTGCCGTTCTTTATCGAACAGACGGTATTCGTGTGTCTTGTCATCTTAGTAAAGAAGGGATACTTGACTTGCCAGCAAACAAAGAGCAGGAAGTAGATCTAATTTTTGGAGAGATTAATCTGGGTAATGGAGGCTATGTTTTCTCAGTAGCATTATATAATTATATTGATACAGAGCTTAGAAATGAACCAAAGATATATGACCTGCACTCGCGAATTTATGAGTTTCAAGTAGTTGGCCGAAGTGTTGTTGACGGATCAATTTTTAATCATCCATCTAGCTGGAGAATAGTTGATGGTTGAATCAGCTAGGAATGATGGAGTCGTAAAAAGTCTGAAAACCGTCATTTTGTCATTCTGATCCCTTCGCTATGCTCAAGGATAAACTCCGCGAAGAATCTATTTTTTCAATATAATACGAGACTCTTCACTTCGTTTAGGGTGACATGTGGGGACTTTTTACGAAACCATCAGGAATAGTTCTCAAACCAAAGTTGCCGACCCGATATTTTGTTTACTTGAGCTTAAAACTAAAGTAGGGTTTTCTAAGTAATGTCAAAAACCCAAAATAAGGCCAAAGAAATCCAGCAAGACTCAATAGACAAGCAAAACAGAGCATTCTGGGATGAGCTTTGTGGCAGCGCTTTAGCACGCAGCCTTGGAATAACCGATCATTCGTTGGATTCCCTGCAAAAGTTTGATCAAGCTTATTTAAATATATATCCATATCTTCCTAAATATTTTGCAGATTTGGGCGATAAAAAAGTTCTTGAAATAGGTTTGGGATATGGTACCTTAGCCCAAAATCTGGCTGCTGAATGCGGTAAATATTATGGATTGGATATTTCTTTAGGGCCGGCTAAAATAGTAAACCAGCGCATGAAGTTATACAATTTAAATGGTGTTGCTTTCCCTGGGTCTGAGCTTGCGATACCTTATAAGGATAATTTTTTCGATGTAGTTGTCTCGATCGGCTGTTTGCACCATACCGGTAACATTCAAAAGGCAATCGATGAGATATATCGTGTCCTACGTCCGAATGGCCGCGCAATTATCATGGTATACAATAAGTTTTCCTTGCGCCAATGGTGCAAACAACCTATTGGTTTACTAAAAGAGATGTTTTTCGGTAACCGCTCAGGAAACCAGGATGTTTCGGTACGGTTTCAATATGATACAAATGCCCAAGGAGAAGCTGCACCCTTTACTTAACTGTTTTCAAAGTCTGAATTAAAGCAGATATTTCAGCGTTTTGTTAACGTCCGGTATTGCTTAGAAAACATGGATGATTATTCTTTTTTGAAAGGCCTTTTAGTAATTAAGCGACTATGGTTGCTTAGTAACTTAGGCCACTCAGTTGGGCTTGATTGGTATTTAATTGCGACTAAACCGGCAACTCAAGCCGGATAATAACAGGTTAGCATAATATGAAGAAGACGATAGTAATGTTGGCGCCGCATGAGCCAAAACGCGATCCGCGGGTGCACTGGGAAGCGGTTACGGCTGGCAAGGAATTTAATGTTGTTGTGCTTGGGATGCATGAAGACCCGATAAAATATCCCACAGAGGAGGTTGTCGACAATTATAAGATAATTAGAGAATCACCAAAAAATGATACTGTGTCGAAAGTGGATTATTTGGGGAAATTATGGAAGTATGTGCTTGGGCCTACTGAAAAGAACATTTTGATATTGTTGCTTATTCCTGTTTTTCCTATTGTATTTATATCCGAATTTATGCTGCGCCTTTTAATGATGGTGCTGGATAAAATGATAACAGGTAAGGTATTAAAAAAAATTATAAAAAAGGTAGAGTGCCGCCGATTTTTAAAATTATCTGACGGATTTCGGCAATTCTTATGGCTTCAAAAACATTTTTGTGAGGCCACAAAAACCTTAGTAGATGCATATGCAAAATCCGGCTTAGTGGCGGATGTTATTCATTGTAACGATCTTAACTCGCTTTTAGCCGGGGTGGCTCTTAAAACAACCCATAATTGTAAATTGGTTTATGACGCCCATGAATTATGGCCGGTGGCTCATATAGGTGCGACAGCATACCAGGTCTGGTGGTTCAAATACCTTGAGAAAAAACTTATAGCTTATGCAGACTATGTTATCACCGTATCTCCTCAGATTGCCAAGGTTATGGAAGAGTGGTACGGCTATAAGGGGGTTGAAACGGTGCCAAACTTCGAGATTTGGCATAATAAGCATCAGAAAATAGACGCCGGTTTACGAAAATTAGCCGGGGATAGAGTCTTGTTTTTGTCACAGGGTTCTTTTTCACAGGGGCGTGGATTTGAAGAACTGATTGGGGCTTGGGAAAATGTGGATGGTAAGAAGGCGCTACTTGTATTAAGAGGCCCGCACCATTCTTATGTCGATACTCTACAGGAACTTGCGAGAGCCCAAATTGATGAGGGGAAAATTGTTTTTGCCCCAGCGGTTGAGGAAAGTGTGCTGGTGGCCGCCGCTTCAGAGGCGGATGTCGGCATTATCCCTTACCGACCTACTACATTATGCTACAAATACTGCTGCCCCAATAAAATAAGTCAATATATGCAAGCCGGGTTAGCGATGCTTTCCAATAACCTGGATTACGTTAAAGCGTTGATTGAGGAATATGACTGCGGCCTCACATATGATTCTGATCAACCCGATACCATCGTATCTACGGTTAATCAATTTATCGAGGACAAAGAGTCACTCAAGCAGTATCAACAAAATGCCTTAAAAGGCGGTAAGAACGCAATCCACTGGGATGCTGTGAGTGGGCCACTCTTAGATGCCTACCGACGATTGGCTAACCCAAAAAAACATTAGTTTTGATGGTACAGACCCTTATAATGAATTGATGAGATAACCTATTTCCGGTTTCTCTTTCAAGTAAATACTACTATGCAAGGCAGATGGTTCCGTTGATTAATGGTCGAAGAATAAAATTAGCTATAAGCTTACTTGTAATATCAATTATATCTTCAATTATTTTAGGGGAAGGTATTCTACAAGTTTATCATAAGTTACGGCATGGTGGTTGGCTTTTTGAAAAAACCAATGCTTTTTCTCTTACTTATACTATGCCGGTTGACGATCGGCGGGAATACACCCTTAGACCCGGCAATCATGCTCAAAATATATTTATCAATGCCCGAGGATTTAGAGGAAAACCAATACCTCAAGAAGCCAAAAGTCCCCTTGTTTGTGCCCTTGGAGATTCGGTTCCGTTTGGAGCAGGTGTTTCTAACGATGAGACATATCCATTTTATTTGCAGGCTGTTTTTAAAAAGAAAGGTTTTAATCGCAATGTATTGAATGCCGGTGTTCCGTCGTATAATCTGCGTCAATCGTTAGATCGTTTTCATTTTGATGTGTGGCCCTATTATAAACCTTATCTGGTAACACTTGAGGCCGCTAACGATATTTCACTACTCACGCAATATAGAGAAAAATGGAATCCGAACCTGACATGGGCCAGCATAAGATGGAGCAAAATGTGGACATCTAATATCAGGAGTGCCTTGTTCTACTATGCCTTTAATCTGCGATGGGGTAGGCAGACGGATGAGATAGAAAAACATGAAGCATATACTGCTCGTCTCATGGTAAAAAATGTGGCTAACGTTTTAGAGGCGGAGCTTAAATTTTTTAATGAGAATAACATCGTTGTTATTTTACTCCCTATAAATCCATTTTATTATCATAAGAATCAGATAGAAAGAAACGAGCAACTCTCCAACTGGAAACTTTATGAAACATATTATAAGCTTTGGGGGTATATTATTGACGAATATAATGAGGCATTTAAAAGCGCCAGCCTTAATTGGCATAATGTTTTTTACTTTGATACGCGAGCGTTAATGGATCAATTGAATCGTGATGAAGTCTATAATGATTTTATTCACTATTCTCCCCAGGGAAACAAAGTAATGGCAACCGCTCTCTATGAATTTATGGAAGAAAACCAACTTTTATCGGAGTAAAGTACCACTTTCCCAGAGAACGAGATAAATACAAAAATGTTATCGAACCCGAAAAATTCGGGTATTGTCCTGGGCAAATCGAGATTTAGCTGAAAAATATAAATTTATCAGCTTCCTGATCAGCCGCCTCGGGCAAACAAAGTTTTATAGGACGTTGGCTAATGAACCTTATCTCACGGGGGATGTCTTGCAAATCCAGACTAAATTTATTAATAGATCAGGTCGAAAACAGTTGTGTTGAGAAAAACTAAGAATATGGCGAAGTTCTTTCTGGCGCATATGCCGGAGGGAATAAGTGCCCGCATACGAGCCGCATTGCAGCCCGACCAAACTGTTAATTGGGCTATGACCGATCATCAGGTTGATCCGGTGAGCTGGGCAAAGAAGCACCTCTCTACTCCTGGGCTAATTTCGGACACAAGAGATGAAACTGTTTTTTTGGATGAACTGGGTACGCAGTTACTAAAGTTACACAGGCAGGAGGGTAGGGTGGCTCACCCTGCAAGTGAGCTTGAAAAAATCAGGGTAAGGGTTGCTCAAGGATCTAATGCGAAAGAAATTATTAAGCGGGCGCAACAGGCGGTAGCTAAAAATTTTACGGTACTAGGTGTAGGCTCTTATACATTTAAAGGAGATGTTGACTGGTCGACTGATCTAAGAGGTAATGTTTGGCTTAAAGCGCCGTATCAGGAGATGCGGGATAAAATATATACCGATTTTCCGCATAATGAATATGTGATCGGCGATATAAAGGTGCCCTGGGACTTGAATAAGCACCCCCATTTTTTTGATTTGGCTATGGGGTATGCGCTTACTGATGATGATAAATATGCCGCAGCCTTTAAAAATCAGCTTGAATCATGGTGGCGGCAAAACCCTTTTTATCACAATACTTGTTGGATGGAGCCCTTGATTGTTGCCCAGCGGGTTATATCGTGGGTGTTTTCCATGAGATTCTTGATTCATTCAGTGTCAATCGATGGGGCATTTTACATAAGCTATCTTGCCAGCTTATATAACCATATGCAGTTTATTAAAGATCATTATGAGCTGTTTGATTATAGCAGTAATCACCTGTTCGGTAATTTAGCAGGAGGATTAGTTGCCGCCTTAGCCTATGAGGAATTCGATATTTCAAGTTCATACCGGGATCAGGCCTTGGATATTCTCGGAAAGCAGGTAGATAAGCAAATATATGCAGACGGGGTGCAGTATGAACAGTCGGTGAGTTATGAGCGTTATGTTCTGGAGTTCTTTTTTGCTGTAATGTGCGCTGCCCGATATGCTGATATTTCTTTGCCTGATAAGATAAGCGATGCCGCCCATAGGATGACGCGGTTTTTGATGTATATTACCTCCCCAAACGGGCAAGCAAACCTAATATCTGATGCTGATGGGGCTTTTGTGTATAAGTTCGATACCTTGGATATTAATGATTACCGACCGCATATGGTGTTGGGCGCTTGTTTGTTCAACGATGCTGAGCTTGCTTTTGTCGGGCAGGGATGTTGGGAGACAGCCTGTTGGCTGTTGGGATCAGATTATCCTAAAGTAGAACCTGCGGAGCCAAAGCATACCAGTAAATATTTTCAGGATGGAGGATATGTGGTAATGCGCTCCAGTTGGGGAAATACGGCTTCCCAGCTGACTTTTGATTGCGGCAATATCGGCATGGGATATACCGATGACAATCTATATGGCACTCACGGTAATGACGATCTTTTATCGATTACCTTATCAGCCCGCGGCAAACAGCTTCTGGTGGATATAGGTTCCGGGTCATATACGGGTGATGTTGATCTTCATGATGCGTTTCGATGCTCTCAGGGTCATAACACAATTAGCCTATCGGCGCCATTCAAAGAATCAGCTGCTCAGGTGGAAAGCCATTCTGTCCTGGGCCCTGCCTGGTCTCTTTCGCAAAGAGCGCGACCCGTCAAACCCCGCACTTTTTTTTCAGATGACTTAGACATCGCCATGGCTGGCCATGACGGGGATCGGCGTTTTGAGGGGGCGCCATTTCATAAGCGCACCATATTTTACTTTAAGCCTGATTTATGGATCATCCTGGATACTGTAGAAGCCACGAAGTCACTTTCGGCAGAATCACAATTAAGCTGGCTCTCACCGCTGACATTCCATCCTGATTGTAAGGTACAGGCTCACGAAAAAGGTTTTTTGGCTCAAATAGATGATGTGTTTTTACGGGGTACTTTAAGCGCATTTGATAATGCTATACCGGAAGTTATGGAAGTTCGGGCAGATACTGAAACCAAACGAGGGTTTTACGCATTGGATTATGGTAAGGTCGTACCGGCAACCTGGCTCGATTATTCCATGACCATAAAACTTCCATCAAACAGCGTTTGGATATTACAGGGTGCAGACGAAAAACCCAAACAACCGGAAGTTATACCATTTATAAAGGAAGGGCAGCTCTGCGGTTTCCAGGTTATAATTAGCGAATATACTTATCGCATCCTCTTTCCGCCTGGGTATACTAAAGAGTATTTGCTTGGACATTCAGCTCCCAGCACAGCCGGAACTATAGTCTTACAATTAAAAGAAGAAAAACAGCAAGGTTTTTGGGCATTGGATCATGATTTGGGTAAAATAGAGAAAATGTCATAAGCCTTTGTAAGGGTATCAGATGGCGATAAATGTGCTTAACAAAATAAAACGATTAACTTACTTGGCGTTTAATAAAAACAGCCTTCTAACAAGTCTTACTCCGCCTTCACCGGCTACTATATATATAATCATCAATAATATCTGTAACTTGCGTTGTAAGATGTGCGATGTCGGGCAGAAGAATAAAGAGAGTCAGTTCTATCAACTTATGTGCCCTGAAGGGGACCGCCAGCTTGATATGACGATATTAAAAAAGTTTATCGATGATGTAAAAGTTTTTAAGCCGACAATTGCGGTTACCAGCACAGAGCCGCTCTTATTTGGGCAGGTTTTTGAGTTTGTACGAGCAGTGAAGCAGGCCGGGATGAGCTTTCAACTAACTACAAATGGTTTGCTGCTACCACGCTATGCGGAAGAAGTCGTAAAAAGCGGGGTGGATTCCCTATGGATTTCATTAGATGGCCCGCTGGAAGTTCATAATGAGATACGCGGCCATCCCAAATCTTTCCAGAATGCGGTAGAAGGCTTAAAACTGGTACATCTGTTGGCTAAAAAGTATACTAAAAAAATCAGCCTGCATGTTAATTTTTCATATTCCAATCATAATTGCGGGGTATTAACTGCCTTTCTGGAAAGCCTAAAGGGTCTTCCAATAAATAGTGTTTGTGTTTCGCATATGAATTATGTTACAAGTGGCATGGCGGGAACGCATAATGAAAATTATAGCCACTTCTGCCAGGCTACCCCGAGCAGTATAGCCATGGCAGATCCCACACAGGTTGATGCTGATATAATGTGGGAGGAGATTAAAGAGGCAAAAAAATGCCGCTGGCCTTTTACGATTGGCTTTGCCCCTGATTTAGATCAGGAAGGGATAAGGAATTTCTATTACCACCCGGAAGTTATAGTCAGGAGTAAAAAATGCCCCGCCCCTTGGACAACTGGCCAGCTTGCCGCTAATGGTGATTGGGTTATTACTACGCGGTGCTTTTTAAAAGTTATGGGAAATATATATGAAGAATCATTCATGGAAACCTGGCATGGTGAGAATTATCAGGAATTTCGGCGCTGGATATTGGAAAATGAAATGAGTCCGGCCTGCACCAGGTGTTGTGCGGTATTTTAGCTGCAACAAACGAAAAATTTTAAGCTGACAGGAAGAAAAAACATTTCCAAAGTTTTAGTCATCTCCGCCCACATAGACCAACTCGATCGCCGAATAGTGGCCGAAGTAAATACTCTGGCTGATTCAGGGAGAGATGTCACTCTGGTC
>JAJRUU010000019.1 GCA_024277605.1 bacterium | reverse complement strand
TCCATCTTGAGCACTCCTTTACCCCCTTCCAAATGATCGAATTTTTCCGACCATTGTACTGGAGGCACTTCGCTCAGGGTGGTCAATTTTCGGCTAGCGAAATCCACTTTTCCTGGTCAATTTTAGGCTAGCACAACCACACGACTCAGGTAAATTACACTTAAATTATTCATGAAATCATCAATACGCTTGACAGAATAAGCCGTTTTGTTTATACTTAACTACATTTTCAACATATAGTCCGAAAAATTCGGGCAGGCATAGCCTGTTTCTTCAGGACGTTGGCTCATAGGCCTTGTCTCATAAGGGGTGTCTTGCAAGCCCAGCCTAAATTTATGAATAGCTCAGGATAGTGGGGTTTTTCTGCTTTACGAAATACACCCTATGGTATTTCATAAATAAGTTTAAGGAATAAAGGCCTTTGTTTGATAACCTAACCGAAAAGTTACAGACCACTTTTAAGAAGTTGCGCGGACATGGTAAACTCTCTGAGAAGAATATCCAGGAAGGATTGAGAGAGGTTAAACTTGCCCTGCTGGAAGCCGATGTAAATTATAAGGTGGTCAAAAAATTTATCGAGGATGTGTAACAAAAGGCCGTGGGCCAGGAGGTGCTCTCCAGTATTTCTCCAGGGCAGCAGGTGGTAAAAATTGTGCATCAGGAACTGGTACAGCTGATGGGTGAAAGTCACCGTCAGCCGGCCCTCGCCCCTGTGCCGCCTACTATTATCATGCTCGTGGGATTGCAAGGTGCAGGGAAAACCACGGCAGCAGCCAAATTGGCCCGGCGTTTTAAAGAAGAAAGACGGGCTCCCCTATTGGTGGCGGCTGATCCATACCGCCCGGCAGCGGCACAACAGTTACAGTTGCTGGCACAGCAATTAAATGTAGAGTGCTACTGTGGTACCCCGGGGCAAGCGCCGCTTAAAACCTGCCGCCAGGCGTTAAGTCAAGCCAAAGAGACCACCGCTCAAGTGGTGATTATCGATACCGCCGGTAGATTACACGTAGATGAAGGCTTGATGGGCGAACTCATTGAACTGAAGCAGACCGTGGCTCCCCATTATATCTGGCTGGTAGCCGATGCCATGACCGGTCAGGAAGCGGTAAGGGTGGCTCAAGGGTTTGAGCAGGCGGTGGGCATTGACGGGGTGATCTTAACTAAAATGGATGGCGATGCCCGTGGTGGAGCGGCTTTATCAATCCGCGCCGTTATTGGCAAGCCAATTTTATATGTGGGCTTAGGAGAGAAGCTGGATGCCTTGGAACCCTTTCACCCCGACAGGATAGCCTCTCGTATCCTGGGGATGGGGGATGTGCTCTCCTTAGTCGAGAAAGCTGAAACGCTCTACTCAGAAGAACAGGCTGCGGAATTAGAGAAAAAACTAAGGAGTAGTCGTTTCACCCTGGAAGATTTCAGCGCACAGTTAAAACAGTTAAAGAAGATGGGGCCGCTGGAGAATTTACTTGAGCTCTTGCCCGGTATGGGAAACACGAAAGCCTTGAAGGGTTTAAAACCGGACGATAAACAACTGGCACACACTCAGGCTATTATTGATTCTATGACTTCGGAAGAACGCCACAATCATAAAATAATCAACGGTAGCCGCCGCCGCCGAATCGCCAATGGGAGCGGCACCAGTGTGCAGGACATAAACAAATTGTTAAAGCAATTTACCCAGATGCAGAAGATGGTCAAACGATTACCAAAATCCGCCGCCGGTCTTGGACGTATGCGGGGATTACCTTTTACGTCCTGATCTATTCATAAATTCAGACTGGGTTTGCAAAACACCCCTTGTGAGATAAGGTTTATGAGCTAACGTCCTGAAGAAACAGGCTATGCCTGCCCGAATTTTTCGGGACGTAAACCAGCCAAAGGGGTTAGTGACCCCGGGGCAGGAAAAGATCAGGTGGCAGCTGTTATGCCGGATTCCGCCGCCTTCCACCTTAATGGTGGGAGCGGAGGCTTGTTTTGAGCTAATGATGTAGCCGCAAACTTTAGTTTGCGTAAGCGTTTGTTTTCGTGTGGTTTACAAATCGCAGATTATAAGCCTGCGGCTACCCAGACAGGACTTTTGCAACTGGCTCTAATAACAGCTTATATAATTTCCTGTACTAAAGGAAAAAACATTCACTATATACAATTTATCAGAGATGGAGGTGAATAGCACGTGTCAGTACACATAAGGCTTTTTCGAATGGGAGCTAAAAAGAAACCATTTTATCGTATTGTAGCCGCTGATTCCAAACGAGCCAGAGGCGGACGCTATATCGAGGCTGTAGGCACCTATGATCCACATAAGGATCCGGCTGAGGTTACCTTAAAGGAAGAACGAGTAATTGATTGGTTAAATAAGGGAGCGCAACCTACGCAAACGGTGCGCAGCATACTTAAGCGACATGAAAATGTCAAGAATCACTTAAACTAGTGTCAAGTCTGTCATGCCGGACTTGATCCGGCATCCAAAGCTTGTGGATTCCCGCCTTCGCGGGAATGACAATCATACGTTACATGGATGACACGGCACTAGCTTTTTCGGCCAATCTTTGTCGAAAACTGTTCTTCGACAGGCTCCTTGAACATCCAATTCAAAACCAGACCTAGCAGCGGAGGTAATTAGATGAGAGATCTTGTTGAGCATATGGCCAAAGCATTAGTAGACCTACCGGACGAAGTAGCGGTATCTGAAATTGAGGGAGAAAAAACCTCGGTGATCGAGTTGAAGGTAGCCAAGGAAGACTTAGGCAAGGTCATTGGCAAGCAAGGCAAAACCGCCCGCGCTATGCGGACTATTTTAAACGCTGCCGCCACCAAGCTGGGAAAGCGCTCAGTGCTGGAAATATTGGAATAGACACGCCTATATACATATAACAGTTATGGCAGGGGGCTTACGTTTGCTTTTAACGTATTAATCCGGGAAAAATTGGGGTCTTTGACCCCTTGTCGTATTGGAATGCACGAAGAACTAATAATTATCGGCAAAATCACCAAACCTCACGGGGTGAAAGGTGAGCTTAAGGTGTTACCTTCGAGTAGCAATCCCCACAGGTTTGAGCAAATCGATGAGGTTTGGCTAACAGGGGAGGGGCGCAAACCTGTATTACAGCGTATTCAAGGTCTGCGATACAATAAAGATTTTGTGTTGTTAAAGCTGGCTGGCTATGATACACTCACCCAGGCTAAGGAGCTGGCAGGCGTCGAATTGGGGATCCCCAAGAGCCGGTTGTTGCAATTGTCGGATAGTACCTATTACCAATTTGACATTATCGGATGTAAAGTTTATACTGCCGATCGGCGTTATCTGGGAAAAGTGGAAAGTATCCTGCATACCGGTAGTAATGATGTGTATGTAGTACAGGGAGAGTCGGGGGAATATCTGATTCCGGCCATAAAGCAAGCTATAGCAGAGATCAACGCAGAACAAGATCATATAATACTTAAGAATTTAGAGGGGCTCATATAGACCCCCATGCACTGTGACATACTTAGTCTTTTTCCTGAAGTCTTTGAGCCGTACGTCAAAAGCAGTATATTGGGTCGGGCTCAAAGCAAGGGATTACTTAGTCTTACGCTACATAATATCAGGCAATACAGCCAGAATAAGCATCTACAGGTAGATGATGTCTCCTATGGCGGAGGGCCGGGGATGGTACTCAAACCCGAGCCCATCTTCCGAGCGGTTCGGGCAATCGCCAGGGAACAAAAAAGTAAGCGGGTTATTCTCACCACTCCTCAAGGACAGCCCTTTAATCAACAATTGGCCCAGGAGTTGGCCGCAGAAAAATATTTGCTTATAATCTGTGGGCGTTATGAGGGTGTGGATGAGCGGGTAGCACAGGAGTTGGTGACCGACGAGATATCTATCGGTGATTATGTATTAACCGGCGGGGAACTACCAGCGCTGGTGATTTTGGATGCTATAACCCGGCTGATTCCGGGGGTTCTGGGAGATGAGACCTCCGCCGCCAGGGATTCATTCTCTGAGGCATTACTTGATTATCCCCACTACACTCGACCGGCTGACTATGAGGGCGTACACGTACCGCAGGTATTGCTCTCCGGCAACCATGAACAAATCAGACGCTGGCGGCGCTATCAGGCGCTGAAGCGTACCTATCAACGTCGGCCGGAATTGCTGAAAAGATTAAAACTTTCCGACGAGGATCGAGAATTATTGACCCAAATAATGGGAGTTAATGATCGGCAAGTCAATATTTAGAGTGCCTTGAAAAAGGGGACCTGTCGTCAAATAGCAATTTTACCCGAATTTAAAAAAATAGTTTCGCTAACCTGTTTGATAAAAAGGGGGTGCGACCAACGGAAGCAAAGGGGGAATCCCCCTGGAACGGCTTTGGGCAACATGCCCATAAAAGGAGAAGTATTATGATGGATATCATGAAATTTGTAGAGGAAAAACAACTCAAGGAAAATATTCCTCAATTTAAGGCTGGTGATACGGTTAGGGTACACGTAAAGATTGCCGAGGGAGAAAAGACACGTATCCAAATATTTGAAGGGGCGGTCATTCGCAGAACCAGGGGGCAGAATCGAGCCAGTTTTACGGTGCGGAAAATCTCCCATGGGGTTGGCGTTGAACGTATTTTCCCGCTGCACTCCCCTATCATAGATAATATTGAGGTAATCAGAAAAGGTAAGGTGCGTCAGGCACGCCTGTATTATCTCAGGCATAAACGCGGTAAAGCCGCCCGTATTAAAGAGTTGGGCCGCCGCTAGCAAACCCGGGCACAGGCCTGGCCTGTTTCTTGGTTTACGTTTTCGTAAATTTTAAGGGTATCTTGAACAAATGACTGTGTTCTAGACAATGGCATCTTCCTCAGGTAGTTCTACCGAAGCAGAACGCCTGTTTGCGTTGCAGCGCTATGAAACTCAGGCGCATGAGGCTGGCTATCGGCTGGTCGCGGGAGTGGATGAGGTGGGCCGGGGACCGCTGGCTGGTCCGGTAGTAGCCGCCGCCGTTATCCTACCCAAAAAGACCGATCTGCCGGGCATAAATGATTCCAAGAAGTTGACGTCTAAGAAGCGGCAGGAACTTTTCACCCGCATAAAGCAGCAGGCTTTGAGCATCGGTGTAGCTGCCATAAAAGAAGCTGTCATTGATGAGGTAAACATTTTAGAGGCCACTCGGCTGGCCATGTATCAGGCGATTGCCCAGCTTAAGCCTGCCCCCGATTACCTGTTGTTAGACGCAATCTCACTGCAAAAATTAACTATCCCCCAAGAATCCATAACGCATGGAGATTCCTTAAGCATCTCCATTGCGGCAGCTTCAATTATGGCCAAAGTCATTCGCGATGAGCTAATGTGCCGCTTAGGCAAGCGCTACCCGCACTATAAATTTGAACAACACAAGGGGTATGGTACGACCGTTCACCTGGCCGCTTTACGGCAGCACGGACCCTGCCCTATTCATCGGCGAAGTTTCAGGGGTGTATGAGGAATAGAAACTGCCAGGAGCCTGTCGGGCTCCTAGGAGTCTGTC
>JAJRUU010000018.1 GCA_024277605.1 bacterium | reverse complement strand
ATAAATTTAAGCGTAAGTTTGCCGGAAAAACCGACTTTTGTATCAGGTTGATAATTAAAAAACGTTTGTCTGCGGATTTATTTATTAATTGCGGCTTGTTCACTATTTTTGACAACTTAAGCCCGACAGACTCCTAGTGCTGACAAACCACCTCTAGATGAGGCGTTCGAACCATTAAAAAGAGGGTTTGCGGGCTATGGGCACTCTAATGTTAAGATAATTTCATTACCTAAACATTTAGCCAATATCTTGATCGAACGAAAAGGCCTAGAACCACTGACTGAGTATCTTCCAGTCGGGGTAAGGCAAAAATTTAAGAAAAGTCGAGAAGAAATGCAAAAGGAAGATGAATTACTTTCTTGGTGTCGATATAAAGATAACCAATGTTATATTTATCCAAATTATGTAGATATAGGCTTTTTAATTTACCGAAAAGATTTATTAGAAGAAATTAATAAAGAACCCCCTGCCACGTGGGAAGAACTCAAAGTAAAAGCCAAACAGGCGGCTGATAAATTAAATTCTTTACCTAATGTAGGAAACAGAGAAAGATTATGGGGGTTTGCTCTTCCCTCTATACATGATAGAATCACCTTTATGAGTTGCTTATGGGAACTTGTGTGGAGCTATGGGGGAGAAATATTTCAGGACGAAAAAGCTAAACCAGGCAAATCAGAATTAGTGGATAAAGAAACGGGAGCATTAAAAGAACCTCTTCGATCCCAATTAACTTTTACCAAAGTAGTAGATGTTTTGGCTTTTATACAAGAATTGATTTTTGAAAAAATTGCTCCTCTCCCATATTGGGGTGACATGAGATTAAGGGCAGTTTTTTCCCGCCAATGGTCCAGCGCCTATCAGGCCATGATAGAAGAAATTGGGATAAAGGACAAAGAAGGTAAGATAAAAGAAGAATATAAGTTATTGAGAAATAGATTAAATATAGACCCAGAAGAAGCCGCTAAAAATATTTTAGGAGTTGGACTGATACCAATTGCAGACAAACTATCAGAGGCGGTTAGGAACAAAAAACATGGCCATTATACAATTTGGGGGGCTTGGTGTTTAGGAACTATGTCAAAAGCGTTGTCTCCAGAAATTGGGTGGTCTTTAATAGAAGCAATGACATCCACAGAGAAAATGAGAAATAGGGCTATTAAGGGTGCTGGTCTACCTGTCAACAAACAATTATATAATGATCCTTTAGTTCGGGCATCCAATCCCTCAATGTATAAACATGCTTTAGAAATATTCAATAATGAATGGGCAATTCCAAGAAGCAAGATTCCACATTATAATAAAATTGCCTCAACTCTATATCGTGAATTAACAAAAAAGGAAGGTATTCTAGGTTACGATTATTTAAAGAGAGGAACGAAGGAGAATGCAAAGCCTTCGAAGGATTTAATAAAAAAGTCTTTAGAAGCAGCGGAGGAAATTATAATAAAAAAACTCCGGGAAGAAGAAGACATTTCAATAGAAGCATTAAGGGAAGGGAAGTAGTTACTGCCCGTGAAAACTTTCTAGTTATTCTTAAAATATTTTATATATACAATGAGATAACTTATACTAGAACTTAAAACTTCATCGTCCGTCCTTCCAGTTGTAGGGAATGGTATTTTCACCAGCCCAACACACAAGCATTTTATATAGTTTTTTAACCAACCACCGACTACATTTGACAAATTTTTTTCACCAGCTATAATAAACGCACTGTTATAGCTCATGTGCATGAACTCAATTTATCCGGTACGGGAAAACCCTCTCAATAAAAAGCATGAAAATCACCTTAGTCAATCCACCCTCTTTAATGCAGAAATATGAGCCGCCCTTAGGGTTAGCTTCACTGGGAGCGTTTCTACTTGAAAACGGTGTAGAAACAAAAATCATGGATGCCGAGGCACTGGGCTTTCCTCATGACGAGATATATGAAGTATTAAAACAGCAAGCGCCTGATTTTGTGGGTGTTTCAATGTTCACCTATAATCGCTTCAGTGCCTTTAAAGTGGCTGAAGCGGCTAAAAAGATGGGCGCCCAGGTTGTAGTCGGCGGCCCCCATGCCACCTTTACCCCTGCTGAAATCCTGACAGACATAGCCGATATAGATTATGTGGTAATGGGTGAAGGGGAAGTATCCTTATTGCATCTCTTACGTGCAGTTATGGATAAAACCCCGTTAGAGGAAGTAGATGGAATCGCTTTCAGGAATGGGGATAAGATAATCGTCAATAAACCCCGCTCGCTGGTGCCTACCTTAGATGAGCTGCCCGATCCGGCCTGGCAACTGCTGCCGATGGATGAATACCCCTTTCATGCGGTAATGGGAGCCCGAGGATGTCCCAGTTGCTGTATCTTCTGCGCCAGCCCGTTTTTATGGCATAGAAGGCTCAGGTTTTTATCAGCCGATAGATTCATAAACCAGATAAAGCATCTGCTGGAGACATACGGCAAAAAACCGGTACACTTTAAGGATGACACGTTCACCTGTAATATAAAACGAGCCACCCGGATATGTGAGCGCATAATTAGCGAAAATTTTAATATAGAGTGGGATTGCCTGGCCAGGGTGCACCCCATCGACGAAGAACTTTTTAAGCTGATAAAGCGGTCAGGCTGCGATAAGATTCGTTTCGGCGTTGAAGCCGGTAACGAAGAAATTCTTAAAATAATAGCAAAAAATATCACTAAGGACAAGATTCGGCATGCGCTTAATGTCTCTAAAAAAGTAAATTTTAAGAGCATAGGCACCCTTTTTATGGTGGGTCATCCTGGAGAAACCCCTAAAGAATTAGAAGAAACACTCCAGCTCAGCATCGAACTTCGGGCGGATCATGTCAGCTTTGCTCCGGCAATGATTTTTCCCGGCACCACTCTATATGAAATAGCCAAAAAAAATCATATATTACCCGAGGACTTCTCCTGGAATAAGACCGGCTACTATAAAGCCGGATTTGAGAATATCACCGTCGATGATATTCCCCTGTTTTCTACCGAGATTCTGCCTGCCAAATTCCTGGAAAAAACTGCTAAGCGATTTTATGTGCAATCATTCTTTACCAGAGTGTTCGATTGTTCATCTGTGAGAGACTTCCGATATCTTTTTGAAACGGGTCTGGGGGTATCTTTTTCAAAAGAAGAAAACAAAGAAATAATTCTTGAGGCCTTTAAATCAAATTTGAAAAAGCAGCGATCCTTTCACAAAAAACTGTTGGGATTCGTGCTCCTTTTTATGTATCTGCTAAAAGCGCCTAATGTCCAAAAAGGCCACCTGTTTTCCTTTATCAAAAACCTCGTTTCAAGGCGAAAGCAGCCCTCTGCGTAATTATCGTCCACCTCCCCCAGCTATCGTGCATCCGGCCCTCATCGGGTAGAGGTGGATTGAGTTTATCTACTGCTCATCATGAGCGGCTTGCCACGCTTGATAGCGGGAGAATTCCTCCTCGAAGTTGGGAGTGCATACCCCGGAGTCTAACTTACGACAGACTTCATCGATGCTGTGGGCTTTCACCTGTGTTATTTCCTTAGGATCAAATGTGATGTGCCCGTCACATATCGCCCTGTAGGTAGCTACATTCTCTGATTCGGTAGCGGTTCGTAATGGATATTTATAAATGTAGGACAACTCTACCCCGTAAACACCCAACTCTTCCGCCAATTCCCGGTAGGCGGCTGCCTGATAATCCTCATCCGGCATCAAATGCCCCCCTACCGACGTATCCCATTTACCAGGCTGAATATCTTTATCCGGTGAGCGCTTCTGTAGCAGCAGCTCTCCGGTAGGGGTAAATACCAACACATGCGCCACCCGATGAATAATCAGCGGGTTGCCGTGACACTCCTGCCGGGTGGCGGTACCGATCACCTGATCATCTTCATCCACTACACAAAACAACTCTGCCGACTGGTCGGTAACAAGCACTTCACGACGAAAAGCGGTCGGCACCAGATAGTTTGGCAAAAAGCGATAGAGCAGCACCAACAATACCGCCCCTCCAGGAGCAGCAAGCGCCAGCGACAACGCCGGAATAGTCCGGCAAACATCCAGCAATTGGCTTCTGATTTTCCGTCTTTCCTCATCGGTCAATGGTTGTCGTAAGCCCTTTACCAACAAGTTTTTTAGCGCTTTAGTCTCCTTTATCTCCTTGAGCAGGCTTAGCTTATTGCTTTCCAGTAATTTTGTCAGCTGTTTGATTTTCATAGTGGGTTTAATGTACCCTGTTTTGTGGCCGAATTCAAGTAGAGTGCTATACTGTTTTTTTAAAGTATATCAAAGATTAACCCTTTTACCCCAGAATTCCGGTCTTGGACATGATTAATACCAAGTTGCAATCAAACATATACTAAATGGGTAGGGAGGGCTTTAGCCCCCGGGCTTTAGCCCTCCGCTCTTTGGTCGGCCTAAAGGCCGACCTACCCGAGTGAGAAATTAGTATCATTTTGAATGCAACTTGGTATT
>JAJRUU010000184.1 GCA_024277605.1 bacterium | reverse complement strand
TTGAGGTAATCGATGAATCTTTAACCTCTGCAGATCTGGCGGCTGACTCAGTTGCGGCCAGTGAGATAGCTACAGGTGCAGTGACCACCGATGAGATATTGGATCTTACTATAGCTACGGTAGATGTGGCGGATACCGCCATCACCAGTGACAAGCTGGGTAATGATGCGGTCATAACCCGCACCATAAAGGATGGGGCGGTAACCGAAGCCAAAATAGTTACCAATGCGGTAACCGAAGCCAAAATAGCTACCAATGCGGTAACCGAAGATAAAATTCTTGATGGTGCGGTAACCAGTAATAAGATAGCGAATGGCGGTATCCATACTGCTAATCTGGCTACCAACGCGGTAGATATTAGTATATTAGGCGGTAATTCAGTAAACAGCGCCAAAGTGGTAGATGGTTCTTTAACCGCTGATGATCTGGGCACTGATTCAGTAAATACCGACGAATTAGCCCCTAATGCGGTAACCGCCACCGAAATAGATACCGGTGCGGTAACCTCTACCGGCATTTTAGACGGTACCATTACTAATGCCGATATCAGTGCCGGTGCCAACATTGACGGCAGCAAGATCAATGGAACCGGTTTGAATGCCGATACGGTAGATACTTTCCATGCCGGCAATGCCAACGGTGACGTGGCGGTTAACAACGGCGTGTTAAATGCCAACTTAAACGCCGACCTGCTGGATTATTATAATACCGACCAGTTGGGATTGGGTGCAGGTGCGGCCATTATTCCTTTAAGCAATGGCACCACGATGACCAACCTGAACGCCGACCAACTGGATACCTTCCATGCCAGTGCGGCAGGTGTAGCTGGCGCTATTCCGGTAAATAACGGTACCTTGATGAGCACCCTGAACGCCGACCAGGTGGATGGATATGATGCGGGTAATGCTACCGGTCAGGTTCCGGTTAGCAATACTACGCTGAATGTCGATCTGAACGCCGACCTGTTGGATGGGGCGACTACCGGTAATGCAATAGGCAATGTTCCCTTAAATGACGGCGCATTGAATGCCACCCTGAATGCCGACTTGCTGGATGGAATGAATCCAGGCAATGGTGCAGGAACCATTCCTGTAAGTAATGGAACGGTAAACACCACCCTGAACGCCGACCAGGTGGATGGATATGATGCGGGTAATGCTACCGGTCAGGTTCCGGTTAGCAATACCACGCTGAATGTCGATCTGAACGCCGACCAAGTGGATGGACAGCATGTGGCCAGCTTTGCTACCGGTTGGTTTCCGATCGATTCGACAGATGTTGCGGCTCCAAATGCTTGGGATGTCGATGTGACTACCGGCGTAGTTACCCAGAGTGGGCTGTCCGCGTACGCTGGCCCGCCAATTATCCTGGCAGGCACAGATGCAATACCCAGCAGCGGCAACTTCTCTGCCAGCGGTGAGCAAGTACATGTCGATATTTACTTTGCACCGGATACGGGCGTATTTCCCGCTAGTCCAAGCGTCAGGTCGATAACTGTAGCAGCTTCAGAGATTTCCAACGTTGATTTTGTCATTGATGCTGTCACTCCGACCGCTTTTGGTGGTGGAATTCAGGCATTGGATAATAACGCTGGCGTCATTACTTTTACGGTTGTTGGAGCGGCAGGTGGAGTATATATTGATCAATTTACCGGGGCTCCGTCAGCCGACGGCTGGTACAATGTAGTGGTAACTCAGGTTCAGTAAATTACTGACCTTAGGGATAAGCTTTTTATCCCGGAAAGACAAGCGGCATTGGGATTTGATCCTGATGCCGTTTTGTTTTTGGGCCGCTTATTGCAGGCTTTATAAGCCCATGCCTACCCTAATCCTATTGTTTGTCATGCTGAATGTAACAAAGCCCCCCCCGTTTAGCATCAAGCGCTGTTCGCCGCCAACGGGCTGCTTGGCTTCGCTCAGAATGTCTCGGCATAATGGATATAAATATTAAAAAAAAATGAATCCTTCCTGTTTATAGGAAAATGCTTGACAGATTAATCAATATATAGCTATAATATTGTAACTTTTTGAAATATCGAACCTAACAGAAGTAAGCGGCAACAATGAATTGTAATTGTTATATTTATCAGTTAGATGTGCGAGACAGCAGAAATTCCGGAGTAAGCTGTCCTGGAATTTTTTGTTAGCGCACTAACATATCCAGTGGTTATATGCATTGAGCGTTGCTGAAATATTGAATTTTAAATTTAAAGCATATAGATTAATCAGCAGGGTACAAAGATAAAATTTATGATAATAGCAGTTAGTGGTGTTGGGCTGCTTGCCCGACGTAAGCATGAAAACCTGAAAAGAGGAGGCGGTGGATGGTTAAGAAGAAATTGGTATTAACGCTTGCGGGATTATTCATCCTGGGGGCCAGCATGGGGGTGGCCAGTGACGCCTTTGCGCGGATACGCCGGAATGAAGTCAGGTCTGAGCATATCCGGGACGGCGAGGTAAAAAACGCTGATATAGACGATGATGCGGTGGGCAATGCTGAGATGCTGGATAATGCAATCGGTAATGCTGAGATGCTGGACAATGCCATCGGCAATGCTGAAATGCTGGATAATGCCATCGGCAATGCTGAGATGCGGAATAATGCAATCGGCAATGCTGAGATGCTGGATAATGCAATCGGTAATGCTGAGATGCTGGACAATGCAATCGGCAATGCTGAGATGCGGAACAATGCGGTAGGTAGTCTCGAGGTAATCGATGAATCCATAACATCTTATGATCTGGCGACCGATTCGGTGAATACATCCGAATTAATGGATGATTCGGTAACCAGCGCCAAGATTGCCTCTGGTGCGGTAGGAAGCGATGAAGTAGCCGATAATTCTTTAACGGTAGATGATGTCGGGCCTAATGCAGTGGGTAACTCTGAAATGCGGGACAATGCGGTGGGAAGTCTTGAGGTAATCGATGAATCCTTAACCGAAAATGATCTGCAAACTGACTCAGTCGGTACTTCTGAAATACAGAGTAATGCGGTAGGTTGGGCTGAGATGCAGGACAATGCAATCGGTTGGGCTGAGATGCGGGACGATGCGATTGGCAACGCTGAGATGCTGAATAATGCAATCGGTAATGCCGAGATGCTGGATAACGCGATCGGTAATGCCGAAATGCTGGATAATGCTATAGGTAACGCTGAGATGCGTGATGATGCAGTTGGAAGCGTTGAGGTAATCGATGAATCTTTAACCTCTGCAGATCTGGCTGCTGACTCAGTTGCGGCCAGCGAGATAGCTACAGGTGCAGTGACCACCGATGAGATATTGGATCTTACTATAGCTACTATAGATATCGCAGATAATGCCATAACCAGTGACAAGCTGGCGACTAACGCCGTAGTAAACCGCACCATAAATCCGAATGCGGTTACTACCGACAAGATAGCTGATGGTACGGTAGGTACTGCTGACCTGGCCAATTTAGCGGTAACCAATGGCAAGCTCGCACCCGATGCGATAACCACCGACAAAATCCAGGATGGTCAGGTACAGACCAACGATTTGGCTAATTCGGCGGTAACTGATGCCAAGATAGCCGGGAATGCGGTTACCAGCGGTAAGATAGCCGCAGGTGCGGTAACCACCGATAAAATAGCTAGTGGTGCGGTAACCAGTGTTAAAATAGCTGATTTGAATGTGTCCACCGCCAAAATAGCTGATGGTGCGGTAACCACCCCCAAAATAGCTGGTGATGCGGTTACCAGCGACAAGATACTTGATGGTCAGGTCAAGAATGGCGACATTGATACCAATGCAGTAACCACTGACAAGATTGCCAACGGTGCGGTAGATACCTCAGATATAGCCAATGATGCGGTAACTTCTGCCAAAATTCTGGATGGTGAGGTCAAGACCAATGACATAGATAACGCTGCGGTAACCACTGCCAAACTTGCATCTGATGCGGTAACCACTGATAAAATAGCGCCTGGTAATGTAATGACCACTGACATAGCTGATCTGAATGTAACCAATGCCAAGCTAGCTGCTGATGCGGTGACTACTGACAAGATTGCCAACGGTGCGGTAGGCAGCTCAGATTTAGCAGCTGGAGCGGTGGACAATAGCGCCCTGGGAGCTAATGCGGTAACCACTGACAAGATAGCGGCTGGTGCAGTGGGTAGTTCAGATATAGCCGGAGATGCGGTAACCACTGACAAGATAGCGAATGGTGCGGTAGGTAATGCGGACTTAGCCACTGATGCGGTAACCACTGATAAGATAGCGGCTGGCGCAGTGGGTAACTCAGATATAGCCGGAGATGCGGTAACCACTGACAAGATAGCGAATGGTGCGGTAGGTAATGTGGACTTAGCCGCTAATGCGGTAACCACTGATAAGATAGCGGCTGGTGCAGTGGGTAACTCAGATATAGCCGGAGATGCGGTAACCACTGACAAGATAGCGGCCGGTGCAGTGGGTAACTCAGATATAGCCACTGATGCGGTTACAACTGATAAGATAGCGGCTGGCGCAGTGGGTAGCTCAGATATAGCCGGAGATGCGGTTACAACTGATAAGATAGCGGCTGGTGCAGTGGGTAACTCAGATATAGCCGGAGATGCGGTTACAACTGATAAGATAGCGGCTGGCGCAGTGGGTAACTCAGATATAGCCACTGATGCGGTAGATTCTGCTGAAATAGCTACTGATGCGGTAACTTCTGCTGAAATAGCCACTGATGCAGTGGGTGCTGCCGAAATAGCGGCTGATGCAGTGAATGCTGCCGAAATAGCCACGAGTGCTGTAGGTGCCAGCGAAATAGCTGATGGCGCTATCATGAATGCCGATATTAATGTAGGCGCTGCTATTGATCCCAGCAAAATTAGCGGCACTGCCTGGACCAGCACCAATGATGGGACCGGTACCGGCTTGGATGCCGACATGACAGATGCGTCCCACATAGCGCGATATGCTACTGGTTGGGTTGCGGTTGATTTTGCTGGAGTCTTGGCGCCATCAACTTTAGCTGTGGATACCTCGGCCGCACCAGCAGCGGGTGGTTTTGCCAGCAATGGTAACTTTGCGCTTAGCGGTACGAATGTTATAGTCCAGATATACATCGCTGATGATAGCGGTGTTTTTCCTGCGGCTCCCGATCTTACTACCGTTCGACAGGTAGGGATGATTTGGGACGTTGGTAGTGCGGCAACTTATGGAGGCCAGGTAACGGCGCTGACCAACCCGGGCACCGGTGACATAACCTTTACTGTGTTAACTGGTACCGGCGGTGTTCATTTGGATATAATTGGTGGTCCCGTTTCCGTTGGCTGGTATAATGTAGTAGTAACTCAAGTAACACCGTAAATACACAATGTATGGGATAGACTATTATCCCGGAAATACAGGCGGTGTTGGGATTTGATCCCGACACCGCCTTGTTTTTTTAAAGCCGCCGGTTTATAGCCGAAAATGCTTGACAAACTTCTCAAATTACCGCTATAATCGGCTGATCCGATGTTAAGTAGCCCTAATTAATGATAATAAGCTGTTATACCAAGTTGCATTCAAAATGATACTAATTTCTCACTCGGGTAGGTCGGCCTGTAGGCCGACCAAAGAGCGGAGGGCTGAAGCCCTCCCTACCCATTTAGTATATGTTTGATTGCAACTTGGCATTAATTGGATAATGACCAATTAAATGCGGTAGTTTAAAATAAAATCCCCGGGCAAAATTCCCTGGGATTTTTGTTTATCGTAAACCTCTAAGTTCATAAACCAGAAAGCGGAAAATGAAAGATTATCATGTAGTTATTATCGGAGGCGGCCCGGCGGGGTTAACTGCCGGTTTATATGCCATGCGGGCTGGGCTGAGAGCGCTGCTTATTGAAAAAGCCCTCATTGGGGGGCAGGTAAACACCACTTATCTCGTAGAAAATTATCCCGGATTTCCCGGTGGGGTCTCCGGCCCTGAATTAATGCAGAAAATGAAACAACAGGTGGAAGAACTAGAGTTACCCATCATCACCGATGATGTCCGGGAGATAAGGCCAAAGGGGAAGTCTTTTGAGCTGAAACTGACTGAAAAAACGGTAAGCGCCAGGGCAATCGTTATTGCCAGCGGGGCCGCACCGGCCACATTAGGTGTTCCCGGAGAAGACCGCTTAAGGGGCCGCGGGGTTTCCTACTGCGCTACCTGTGATGGGGCATTCTTCAGGGATAAAAGGATACTGGTGGTTGGCGGGGGTGATTCTGCGGTAGAGGAGGCGGATTTTCTGACCCGCTTTGCCTCTACCGTCAGCATTGTTCACCGGCGGGATGCCTTGAGGGCTGAAAAGGTTATTCAGCAGCGGGCAGTTGATAATCCCAAAATAGATTTTATCTGGAATACGGTAGTACAGGAACTAAAGGGTGAGCATAAGCTTGCAGAAGTGGTACTTAAAGACGTAAAGACCAATGAACTTAGCACGCTAAAGGCAGATGGGGTGTTTATCTATGTGGGCCTGCGTCCCAATACGGAATACGTCCGGGATTCACTGAAATTGGATGAGCAGGGCTTTATTGTAACCGATGAGCAAATGCGTACCTCTTGTGAGGGAATATTTGCCGCAGGAGATATACGCAGCAAACTGATACGTCAAATATCAACTGCAGTAGGCGATGGAGCAACGGCGGCCAGCATGGCCGAAAAATATTTAACTGCCAACGATAAAATATAACAATATCAAACTCGGACAATAACTGCCGGTAAGCATAATCTCAAAAGTAAGGCAGATTTGACAAGAAGCGCATTGTGTGATACTTTGAACAAGTGAGATTTCTTAACCCGAAAAATTCGGGCAGGCACAGCCTGTTTCTTCAGGACGTTGGCTCATGCACCTTATCTCACAAGAGGTCTGGTGAATCTAGCCTGAGTTTATGAATAGATCGGGTTATAAATTTTCCTTTTTCCATAAAAATATAAAGCATGCTGTATAAAGAAATAGCTGAACTGGTAAGTGACGAATTACAATTCCTGGAGCAGGAGCTAGGACGTCATTTATCAAGCGATAATCCATTAGTTTCTCAAATAAGTGAACATATACGTAAAAGCGGGGGCAAGCGAATCAGACCTGTCCTGGTACTCCTGTGTTGCAAAATGTGCGATTATCAGGAGCAGGATGCCATACTCTATGCCGCGGTAACAGAGCTTATACATACCGCCACATTGTTGCATGACGATGTGATAGATGAGGCCGCCACCCGCCGGGGCGTCCCTTCGGCAAACAACCTGTGGGGTAATAAGCTGCCCGTTTTGGTAGGGGATTATCTTTATTCAACCTCCAGCCTGATGGTAATAGAAAGAAATCAGCCCAAAATAGTGAAAATGATGGCCGGTACTATAAGGTCAGTGGTTGATGGGGAGCTACTGGAAACCTTTAAGTGTGGAGATTTCAGCGTTACCGAGGAAGAGTACTTTTCAGTTGTTAGCGATAAAACAGCTTCCTTATTTGCTTTCTGTTGTCAAATCGGCGGCATTCTCGGGAAGAAGGAAAACTCCCAGGTGGAAGCCTTAGCCAATTTTGGGCGTAATCTGGGAATAGCCTTCCAGTTGGTAGATGATTTGTTTGATCTTATCGCCCAACCGAAAAAACTAGGCAAACCGGTGGGAAACGATATTAAAGAAGGAAACATTACCCTGCCGTTAATCCATCTGCTAAAGCAGGTCACCCCGGCAGAAACGGAGCGTATCCGGCAGATTTTTCAAAGCGCCAACGGGGGGCCGGTCGACATAACGTATATTAAGGAACTGTTGGAAAGATACGAAAGCAAGCAATATATATTAGGCCTTGCGGCTCAACATATACAAAAGGCCAGGCAAGACTTAAGCCATTTTGATGATTCAGCCTTCACTCAGGCACTCTTAAGCCTTGCAGATTATGTCATAGATCGTGATTTCTAACCCTGTACGGTATTTGGAAACAAGCAGCTAAAAATAGAATGAAAGAGGCACGTTATTATCAACCGCTGGAAGATAAACGCATTAAGTGCTTATTGTGTCCTCAAGGCTGTGTGATTGGAGAGGAAAAGGTTGGTGTCTGCCGGGTGCGAAAAAACATCGATGGTGTACTATACAGCCTGATTTATGCAGAAGTCTCCTCAATTGCCAATGATCCAATAGAGAAAAAGCCCCTCTATCATTACTATCCCGGGAGCCATGTCCTTTCATTCGGTACGTATGGCTGTAATCTGAGTTGTGTTTTTTGTCAGAACTGGCAGATATCTCAAACCACGGCGCCCACGCAAACTATCAAGCCGGAAGCGGCGGTGGAGTTAGCCCGTCAATACAACTCGCTGGGGATAGCCTATACATATAACGAACCCTTTATGTGGTATGAATATGTACTGGACACAGCCAAATTGATTAAGGCTTCGGGGTTGAAAAATGTATTGGTAACCAATGGGGAGGTGAACCAGAATCCGCTACGGGAGATACTGCCCCATATTGATGCGCTGAACATCGATCTCAAATCCATCAATGATGCCTTTTACCGCAAATTTTGCTCTGGGCCGATTTCTCCGGTTTTAGATACCATCCAAACAGCGCATGAGCAATGCCATATAGAAATTACCAATCTGATTATTCCCGGTTTAAATGACAGTGAAGAGGAGATTGTGCAACTGGTGGATTGGGTGGCGGACTTAGGTTCGGATATCCCCCTTCATTTCTCCCGTTATTTTCCCCAATATAAGCTACATCAGCCGCAGACCCCAACAGCGACATTGCTTAAGGCGCGTGAATTGGCCCAGGAGAGACTCAAATTTGTGTATATCGGCAACATGCCTGATGGGGAATACAGTAATACGCTCTGTCCCGGTTGTGATGCGGCGCTTATTACCCGAAGCGGCTATCGGGTGTTAAGTAACGTAGTAAGTGCTGATCAATGCCCTAGTTGTGGCGAGCAGGTTCCGGTAGTGGGGAGTTAAGGAAAAACCAGTGGGAATGGAAAGGACATAGCGTCTTATGCATAAAAATATAGCAGCTAAAGCAGGCCTAGTTCTAGGCAGTAAATCAGATCTGGCGATGTTTGGGGATGCGAGAGAGTTGTTGGCTGCGTTTAATATAGAGTGTGAATTACACATCCTCTCAGCTCATCGCTCACCAGAAAAATCGACCCAGTTTGCAAAAACAGCCGAACAAAATGGCCTTGAGGTTATTATTGCAGGCGCCGGTGGTGCGGCCCATCTGCCGGGAATAATTGCCGCACATACTATTTTACCGGTAATTGGCGTCCCCGTCGCTATCTTGCCACTTACGGGGTGGGACTCTTTATTGTCTATATGCCAGATGCCCAAAGGAGTGCCGGTGGCCACTATGGCGGTGGGAGCGGCAGGGGCGATAAATGCGGCGTTACTGACCGCCCAAATTTTAGCCCATAAATATCCTTACTTAAAAGAAAAACTAAGACAGCTTAAGGCTACTATGGAAGATAAAGTGGCTTTTTCTTCTTCGGAAATAATAGAGGTGTTAAAGTAAGTTGCGTCCTAAAAGTATTGAAGCAGACCCGGATAAACCCCAGCAGCATCTGTTGCAGGAAGCAGTGGATATAATTTTAGGGGGAGGCATGATAGCCTTCCCGACTGATACGACGTACGGTTTAGGGGTCAATCCCTTTGATGATAAAGCCGTAAAGAGAGTCTTTGAGCTAAAACAGCGTGATTCAAGTAAGCCGTTAATTATCCTTATCAATGATAAACAACAGCTCAGTCAGCTGGTGACGGATATTAATCCTATTGTTTACAAATTGATAGATCGATATTGGCCGGGACCGCTGACGCTGATCTTTAAGACGTCGGCTGAGATCGCCAGCTTTAAAATTGGTGAATCGAGTAAAATCGGTATTCGCCTGCCCAACAGCCATATTGCCCAGGAGTTGATTGAATTAGCTAAGATCCCTATTACTGCCTCAAGCGCTAACCCTTCGGGGCAACCCAGTTCCTTAAGTGCTGAGCAAGTTAGTGATTATTTCGGTAAAGAGGTGGATTTAATTGTTGACGGCGGGCCAGCCAACGATTCGCGCGAATCTACAGTGCTTGATGTTTCTACTGCGCCACCGCGACTGATCAGGGCCGGGGCGGTTAGTGCGGATGAAATTATGGCTATAACCGAGGTGGGTTAGCCATACAAGTCCTATATTATTTATGGTATGTCAGGTTTGATGGTTTCGTAAAAAGTCACCACATGTCACCCTGAACGAAGTGAAAGGTCTCGTATTATATTGAAAAAAATAGATTCTTCGCGGAGTTTATCCTTGAGCATAGCGAAGGGCTCAGAATGACAAAGTGACGGTTTTCAGACTTTTTACAACTCCATCAGGTTTAACAATAACTATTAGTTGAATGCTTATGAAATTAGAAGATGTGAAAATTAGTCTGAACAAAATTGTCAAACCCAGTATTCTGGTTATTGGCGACCTGATGATCGATGAATACCTGTGGGGGAATGTAGAGCGTATTTCTCCTGAGGCCCCGGTACAGGTAGTAGATGTTCAGAGAGAAGCCTATGCCTTGGGTGGGGCCGGTAATGTAGTCAATAACCTGGCCAGCCTGGGGGCCGAGGTTTATATAACCAGTGTGGTGGGGAATGAAGCTAATGCCCAGTTGATGAAGCAAGAATTTAAGAAGCTGGGAGTTAATATGGATGGGTTGTTTGAGAATCCATCCCGTCTCACCATTAAAAAAACCCGTATTTTCGCCCTGTCCCAACAGGTATTGCGTATTGATCGGGAGGATCGCCACCCGATCGAGCCACAGTGGGAACAAAAAATTATAGCCTATGTAACCGATAATATCAAAAAATTCGATGGGATAATAGCCTCTGACTATTTGAAGGGCATACTGACTAACAATGTGTTAAAACAAATTATTAGCCTGGCTGAAAAACATAAAAAACCGGTTATCGTGGATCCAAAAGGTCTCGATTTCAACAAATATACAGGCGCAACGCTAATAACGCCTAACATTAAGGAAGCCAGCTATGCTTCGCAAACCGAGCTCGATAGTGGGACAAAAGTAATTAAGGCGGCGGAAAAGCTGCTTGAATCACTCAGAATACAAGCCATCTTAATTACCAGAGGCAAGGATGGCATGACCCTGCTTGAGAATAATATCCCCGCTCAGCATATCCCCGCCAGAGCCCGTGAAGTATATGATGTTGCCGGAGCCGGAGATACCGTGTCGGCAGTAATGGGATTGGGAATTTGCTCGGGCTTAAGTTTTAGCCAGAGTGCAGAATTAGCCAATTTGGCTGCTGGTATTGTAGTGGGAAAGGTAGGAGTAGTTACCACCACCAAAGAGGAAATTCTCTATCATGCTGAGGAAGGACAACACAGCTCCTACCATAAGATAAAGACCCCAGCGGAGCTTGAGGATATTGTAAATAACTATAATATAAAGGCGAAGACCACCGTATTTACCTTTGGCTGTTTTGAGCAGCTACAGGTGAGTCATATAAAGTTTTTACAGAAGGCTAAAGGGTTTGGCGATATCTTGATGGTAGGTTTGAGTAGTACGCTTACTACTCAAGAGGGAGGCCCCTTCATCTCGGCGCAGGAACAGGCGCATATTATTTCCGCGTTGGATTGTGTGGATTATGTAGTAATTCTTGCCGAAAATGATCCCAAAAAGCTGATGAATCACATAAAACCCAAGATCGTGGTAAAGGGAATTGGCTTTCATCGGGAAGACGCATTGGACTGGGAAGAGATAGAAAGCCTTGGGGGAGAAGTAAGGGTTGTAGAAGCTAAGCCGCACTCAATGTGCCGTTAGAACCCTGAATTGGGCTAAATGATAACGAATCGGGCGACAGCCTGATAAAAATAAAAATTGCGACAGACATGGGATTTTAACTAACAGCGTTCCCCGTATGCCGCAATTTTTTGTGTCTTGGCTTAATTAGATAATTACCTCGTCAAGGAAAATATCCTCTACCTTTTTACCCAAGGCCTTGGCAATTCTCATCCCCAAGGGAATGGTCGGTACAATCTTCCTGTTGATAATACGGTTAATATACTCCCTTTTAACCCCAACCCTTCTTGCCAGTTCTGCCTGGGTCATATCCTTGTTGACTAAAACCCTATAGATTAAATTATCCATCGGTTCCCCCTTTCGCCTTAAATAATAGTGAAACGTCTGTAATGCAGCAACATGCCATAAGCATTACATAACGTAATATTAGTGTCAAGTAAAAACGGATAAGAGAGGCATGTAAGACTGTATTGGTGTTGTATATGTTACACTTGTATGGAGCAAAAAAAAGGCGACTAATTTATAAAGCTTGATACGTAAAGCCTATAAATCAATCGCCCCTAAATTCATTACCGCTTTAACCTGATCTATTCATAAATTTAGTCTGGGTTTGCAAGACATCCCCCTTGAGATAAGGTTCATTAGCCAACGTCCAACAAAGCTATGTTTGCCCGAGGCGGCTGATCAGGAAGCTGATAAATTTATAATTTTCAACTAAAGGTAGATTCGCCCAGGACAATCCCCGAATGTTTCGGGTTATAACGTTACCTATTTCTTTTTCTTAGGATGGCAACCAGCACATTTAGTAGGGCCGGTCTTCTTGCCGGCTTTATCCATTTTTTTATGACAGGTCTTACAGTTTTTGTGATATATCTTCTCGAATTTCTTGGCTCCGCCTACTTTTTTCAGCTTTTTGTCAATATCCTTACACTTTAAACAACTTCCCGGTTGCTCACCGGCCTTGCTGGTATGGTGGCAGCCGGCACAAGTATAATCATCGGTATATTTATACTTAGCGTATTCTGCATTACCTTTTAAATACTCATCCGCATGCTTTTGATGAGTAAACCCAAGCACAGATTTCTTGTCTTTTTTAGTAATAACATCTGAGTGCGTTTTCTGGGCATTTATATCTATTTTTTCGGGACCTTTGTCTAACGCCCAGCTTGCGGGAACTACCAAAAAAACACCTAATACTGTAACAACTCCCATACGTAACCATTTCTTTTGCATGTGCTATTCTCCCATTTCAACTAAAAAATATAGTGTTTATCATGTTCGTTTTAACTAAATGCCACTTCCGCCCTTATAATCACCTCCTCCCAAACAGTTAAACGCCTTTATCGTAATTTAAGTTTATACTTGGATTCCCAATTGTTTTATACCTACGGTAATGTACACATAGTTAGCAATTATTATACCCTTAAGTTAAAATTAAACATTATTTTGAAAAAAACATATTACGTGCTATTATTCAATGAGTTATGTGTCTATAGGGTTAGATTTATAAAAAAACAGGCGAGTGGTAATTAATGGATATGGCGTATATGCCATAGAGCGGTATCCAGGAAGGGCTTTTGTGCCACAATGTGCCAGGTAGGGATTGGAATATAGAGGCACATACAGGATAACCGGAGGTGCTATGTGAGGGTAAAAATTGGTGGTTGATCAATAGCTTGAGGGTATATTGAAAAAGGGGACAACCAATACATAGGAATTATCATTATAGCCTATATACCGATTGCCCCCAATATAACATAGGAACTTACTTATATAAATTCCTATTTCTTTTTCTTAGGATGGCATCCCTTACATTTAGTGGGACCGGTTTTCTTGCCGGCTTTATCCATCTTTTTGTGACAGGCGTCGCGGCAGGTCTTATGATAAATCTTTTCAAACTTCTTCTTCCCGCCTACTTTATCCAGCATCTTATTGACATCTTTACATTTTAAACAACTTCCCGGCTGCTCGCCAGCTTTATTCGTATGGTGACAGGCCGCACAGGTATAATCATCGGTATATTTAAATTTAGCGTATTCTGCATTACCCATTAGGAATTCATCCTGATGCTTATGGTGTTTAAACCCAAGCACAGATTTTTTGTCTTTTTTAGTAATAACATCTGAGTGTGTTTTCTGGGCATTTATGTCTATCGTATCGGGACCCTTATCCAATGCCCATCCAGCAGGAACTGCTACTACAACCGCTAGGGCCGCTACCAGCCCTAAACTAAGCCATTTCTTCTTCATTATCTATTTTCCTCCGTTCATAAAATAGACGACATTTTCTACAATTACCGTTATGGTACAATCTCCCTATGAATCTGCTCGCCACCACCCCCTTAATCCAAATACATGGAATTATTAAAATTACAGTTCATACTATTAAGCCGGTTAACACAACCATCATGGAAAAATAACCATATAATATAGTAACATAGTATAACACATTAAAAAAACATTTCAAGTCAAAACCAGCTATTTTATAACAAGAATCAATCTATCATCTGCTTAGCGATTTCGTCTAGTTTGGCGATAAAAAAATCTATATCGTCATGGCTGTGCCGGCTGGAAAGAGCGCCTCCGCCATGCATGACATATACGCCTTTACTCAATAGAAGTGTTTTTAGTTTTACCTCACGCTTATCTACATCGGTCACGTAGGAAATCGCATATGGATTGTCCAGTTTTACTTGCTTGTCTTTGGGAAAGTGGGTCATAAACAGCGAACCGATGCCGGTGCATTTGGCATATACCCCATTTTGGGCAAAGGTCTGCTCAATTTTTGAGCGTAGAGTCTCGCCGACTTCGGCCAATTGTGGATATAGTCTTGCGGCCTGCTGCTTTAAATAGCGCAGCATACTTACCCCGGCGGTCATACTGGCCGGCAAGCAGGAAAAAGTTCCTCCTCCGATCATTGCCCTCTCCCATTTATTGGAATGGAGCAGGGGATTGCATATGTCCATAATGTGAGACTGCCCGGCCACCGCTCCAATCGGCCAACCACCCCCCAAGACTTTACCCAATACGGTCAGGTCAGGTTCAACCCCTAACAGCGCTTGTGCTCCTCCCAAGGCTACCCGAAAGCCGGAAATAATCTCATCATAAATAAGCACGGCGCCAACTTTTTGGGTTTCTTCGCGAATGGCAGCCAGAAAGTCTATACTTGCGGCGATAAAGCCCCCCCCCCCGGCAATCGGTTCCATGATTACCCCGGCTAACTCTGCCCCGTGCTTACGAATGGCAGCGCTGGCGGCCTGTGGGTCATTAAACGGGATCGTAATTACGTTTTCAGCGTTTTTTTCAAGTAGCCCCAGTGAATCCGGCATATCATAGGGCTTAAATACCCCGAACAACAAATCACTACCGGCCCCATGCCAGCCGCCCTGAATTTTAATAATCTTGGGGCGATTGGTATACGCCCGGGCTATCCGTACTGCATACATAGCCGCCTCCGTACCCGAGCAGCAGAATCTCACCTTTTGGGCCGAAGATATAAGCTCACACACCAGCTCTGCCAGCTCCACCTCCATGGGATTGACCACACCGCTATGCATCACACCGCTAGCCAACAACTTCTCAATCTGGCCGACTATATGTGGGGGAGAGTGCCCCAGGATATGGCTGTAGTGCCCCTGCCAAAAATCAAGGTACTCATTGTCGTCCACATCCCAGAAACGAGAGCCGCAGGCCCGGCTGATATAAACCGGATATGGAGGATGATAGCGTAGATTATGGCAGACCCCCCCCGGCATAACCGCCTCGGCCCGCTCATAAAGCGCACGTGATTCAGGGGTTTTCTGCTGGTATGTTTGTTTGCAATCGGACATATGTAATTACCAAGCCTGGGTGGCAAAAGGAGTATAATTAACCCGGCCTATATAATCGGCATCCTGCTCATCGAAGATGTATTTATCGATAAGCTCCGGCTCGGTAGTTCCCCACCAATTATTCGGACAATCCAGATAATTTTTCTGGCTTTCACCTAACTTCAGGTTATAGTGTTTATTTTGGGCAATATTATTATAATTAATAATAGGGTGTTTCACACCCTCCCTGATAAAGATACCGGTTTGATTATCAGAAATGGTGTTATATTCGATAACCGGCTGACTGTGGATAAAGCGCAGTCCTGTATTATTATGTTGAATAAGGTTATGCTTTATATTTATGGGGCCGCTTCTGAAGCGCAGGCCACCTTCACTATTTAAAAAGGTACAATTGTATATATCTACCGCAGAAAAATGCATATGCAGCCCCCAACTGGCATATTCAAAACGACAATATTCAAGGCTGCTTCCCGGACTGTATTCTATTTTAACCTCTCCCCAGGATGAGGGAGCAGGTTGGGGAGAGTGGCTGGTAAATACTATATTTTGTTGCTTAGTTCCCTTGGCGATCAAGCGTCCGTTAACCTCAAATCCGCTATCTTCTATCCCGTCTCGATTATTATCGCGCCGGGTAAATTCAATGCGGGTACCGGGGGCAATTATTAGCGTGATACCGCTTGGTATTTTAACCTCTCCGGCGACAATTATGGTTCCCTGCCAGGTAGTATCTTTATCTATGACGGCATCAACTAAAGTTACCGGCTGCTTTGAGCCATCTACAATATACGACGGGGCAAGGGCGCAACCGTAAAAGATGGAACCACAGCATAAACTTAAAACAAGAGCTATCGTCCTTAAACATAATCGCTGATAAGGTGAGTTCTGCGTAAGCTGCATTATTTAACCACAGGATAGGGCCAGGCGGATATTCCCCCCTTCATGTTTTTCACATCATCAAAGCCTAACTTAAGCAATGTTCTGAGGGCCACACTGCCACGGCCGCCACTATGGCAGTAAACAATAATCTCTTGATCGGTAGGCAGCTCCCGATAGCGGTCTCGTAGCTCACCTAAGGGGATAAGAATAGCGCCATTCAAATGACCATGAGTATATTCCTCCGGCTGACGAACATCCATTAAGGTAAGTTTTTCACCGGCATCCAGTTTTTGTTTAACTACTAAAGGGCTTATATCATATGATACGCTCGGAGAATAAATGTTTGGTTTGGTTTTGACAGAACAGCCAAAAGCAAACCAAACAAGTCCCAAAATGATGATAATTCTATATCTTGACTTAAGGTGCACGCTGTGTCTCCCGGGTTCGCAGTTGATGCAGCAGTTCTTTAAACTGTTGGCTATTTTGTAGTAACACTAATTCCTGGTTGTTAACTAAAAACAGGGGCGCTGGACTAAGCTCCAGTCCTTCCAGATAATCGGCCTCCTTAGCCAGTAATTTATCGGCAGCCTTTGATTGAGCCTTTTGCTTAATCTGACCCGGATCAAGCCCCAATTCCAGTAATGGCTGTTCCCAATAGGAACTGGCGGGATTCTTTCCCCGCAGTTTTATATACGCTTTAAACTTTTCCGCATGATCCCGTTGGATGATTAATTGGCGGCGGATTTCCTCCAACTCAGCCAGGCCTCCCACAGCAGCAAAACTTTCGGGTGAGTTGCGTTTTATCAAATAACGTACTTGAAACCCTAGCGTTGGATGCTCGCGCATAATAATATCATAAATATTTTGTAACACCAGATTAGATTTAGGGGACAGGGGAGAAAACAGGAAACTTATTTGTCCCGGCTCAGGTGTTCGGTTTATATAAAGCATAGCGTTAGCCAGTGCGGGTGACAAAACAAATTGATCCTTGACGAATGTCAGCTCTTCTTTTAATTGATCAATGTTTTTGGCTTTAAGCGCTGCTTTGCCAAATAGGTAGGCCGGCAATCGGTTCAGGTGATATTCCTCAATAAGGCTTTTCCCTGAGATGGAGTCGGCGGTGACATATTTTGTATTTATCCCTGGAAATAATTGCCTGATCCATTCAAGGGGATCAGGCGTATTACTTATAGCGGGAGAAATCATATTTCCTGCATCGTGCACTATAGTCAATGGAAATTCTACCGCCGACTTAAAATCACACTTTGCCTGTTTGGTGCCGGCCGATTCGCAACTGCCAATCATGTCCGGCTTAGAACAATCCTGATCGCTTGAGCATTCGGGAATTTCTGCACAGGCTGTATTACTCTCCGCCACAGGCAGTTGCTGGCAGATATGTTTTATCAATTCCGCTAACTCAATCCTCCCGGAGTAAGGTTTATGATTGATAAACAGCGTAGGCGTTGTGGAAACTCGTGATTTACTGACCTGCTTGAGGTTTCGACTCAGCAACTCCTCCCCCTGACCACTGGCCAGTGCGTTCTCTATCCGGCTAATATCTATGCCGGATTCAGCGGCACAGTTTTGCCAGGACATCCCGGAAATTTCTTGATGGCGGCACTCGAAATAGTCCCAGAATTTATTTGGGGAATATTTAAGATAAGCAAGTTTACTTTAGTCTCCGTAACTTCCCGGGCGTCAAATTCCTCCCCATGAGGGACAAAGTACAGCGCCAGATCCAGCTTATCGCCCAGTTCAGCTACTACCTGCTGCATTACCCCCTCGGCTTCCCGGCAGTAGGGGCAACCATACATAACATAAAAATCTATGGCAACCCGAGCCAGTTGCGCAACGGGTTTGAACTCCTCAAGCAGCGCCGACATATTAACATCATCGGCAATTTCCGCACTCATATTTATATATTGGGGTTTATAATCAACGACGTTATTATTCTCATCGAGCTCTATATCCAGCCTGCCCAGCTTGCGCCCCTGGAAACTAAACTGAAGCAGCAGACTGGAGCCTATCTGCTCTGACATTTCCAGAGAATTCTTGCTATGCCCGTTTATCAAGATATTAACTTCGGGGAATTCATGTAGCAGTTCTCGCGACTTTTCTTCTCCCAAATGGCTTAAGACAATTAGCAGGTCGGGTTTATGCTTTTCTTTTATCTGCATCAGCGTCTGCCTTAAGCTTGCAAGCGGTTCCCGGATTTCCATCTCAAGCGGAACCCCAGCCGGGGTAAGCCCGATGAGCGCTATCTGTGTATCGTCTATATGCTTCATTATATAAGGAGCGGCGATTAACTTAGCGCTTGCGCTGTCAAAGGCGTTAGCTGATAAAATTTTCATCGTCGACGAAGTATTAATACTTTGCAGAAAATCAAGCCCAAATCCCAATTCATCGTCCCCTAAGGCCAGGGCAGCATATCCCATCTGCTGCATTGCCTTAAGATAGAGCCGGGTGCGGGCTTTATCCAATGCTATCCCCCCGGTATGCTCGTCATACATACCGCCGGCACAGGCTCCCCCGGAGTCCAGCAGCAAAACATTTGGGGTTCCATCTCGTATGTGCCGGATGGCGCTGGCCCGCCGGGCTATCCCCCCATTGGGAGCCAGCGGACAATCACAGGGATAGAGGGCCGCGTGCGTATCTCCGGTATATAAAATAGTAAGCTGTTTGGCCTGGACTTGCCCTATGGTTGCGAGACAAAACAGCAGGGTAATCAATAATACACGAATCTTTAAAGTAGAATATAGCATGGGTAAAAATTTATAAATAGATTGGGTAGCAAATCATGCGAATTAAGTCTTTTGGGGATAGTGTTACTTCCAGATATATTGCAGGCTGATGGAATTATTGGTAAGGTTCCGCGGAATGATATTTTGTGCGATTCCGCTCATAAAATCCTTCAGGGTAAATTCTTCCTCTTGCTCTATTACATCCAATGGCCGTTCCTTTATGCCGCTCAGGTCAGCTGCCGCCTCCAGTGCATCATCTAAGCCGCCCAGCTCATCCACAAACCCCATTTCCATGGCCTGCTTGCCCGAAAATATGCGTCCATCGGCCATTTTGCGGACTTGCTCCTCATCCATGCCCCGTCCCTGTACAATTGCCTCCACAAATTGATCGTAGACATCAGTTATCACGTTTTGCAGAAGCTGCCCTTCTTCTTTGGTCATTGGTCGGGTGGGAGAGCCGATATCCTTGTACTTGCCGCTTTTTATGACTACAGTTTGAAGACCAATTTTCTTGAATAATTGTTGAACGTTGGGGAATTCCATTATCACCCCGATACTGCCGGTTATGGTGCCCGGATTAGCAATTATTTTATCCGCCGGACAGCTGATATAGTACCCCCCCGAAGCCGCTAAACTTCCCATAGAGACTACTATTTTCTGCCTGCCTTTGGCCCGGATATTGGCGATAGCCCGGTGGATTTCCTGAGACGGAGCCACCCCGCCGCCGGGACTGTCTACCCTCAGCACAATGGCTTTTACGGTGGAATTCCTGGCGTATTTATCAAGTTGTTCCAGGATGGATCTTGATTCGGTAATAACTCCCTCGACCCGTACCAGGGCGATTTTTTCCCCACCGAGGTATTCTTTCTTCCCCACTACCAGGCTTAAGCCAATGATAACCACAAATAAAACCGCAATTATCCCCAAAAATATACCAATGCCCTTCCAGGCAGACCGTTCGGAATTCATAACGTAGATTACCCTTTATTCATGATCAACAAAAACACGCCCAGCAAGTATACTCCCAGGATACATAGAGAGTCAACCCCCAGGCGCAAAAACTGCTTTTTACGGGACTTACAGCTTAAGCCGATTAAAACAATGCCGGATAAAATCAAAAATTCAATAACAGTCGTAATATGATCGGTTGAGCTACCAGTAAAAACTCCTCCCGCTCGATAAAAGACATCCACCAGAAAAAGCAGGCTCAGGTTAAAAACATTGCTGCCGAATAAATTCCCTAAGGCCATATCCAATGCTCCCAACTTCAGAGCGCCCACCGTAACGGCTACTTCAGGCAGCGAAGTAACTATGGCCAGAAAGAAGGTTCCCACCAGGCTTTGACTCAATCCGGTAATTATGGCGATATCGCGACCGCTGTAAGAGGCCATAATGCCACCACCAATGATTATGGCGGAAAAAAATATAAATTTGAGGTAAATATGGCCTAGCTCTGTATCTGGGTATTTAGCTGCGGTCACGGTTTGCTGCCTGGACTGTTGAAACGACAGCCGGACTCCTATGAGATAAACCAGCAATATACTCCAACTAATAAGGCTTATACCAAGCAGACTTGTGTCTGTCCGGGTTAACAATCCCAGGATGGTTAGTGAGGCAAGTAGAATTCCCAAACCCAGCGATAAATTATGCTCTTCACCAGCAACTGTAAGTATGGGAGAGGAAGTATAGAGCAGATCCAGTAAGACGATAATTAATAAGTTAAAGATATTACTGCCAACGAGATTGCCGATGGCTAAATCCGGACTCTGGATCAGGGAAACTGAGCTTAAGGAAGTAGCTACCTCCGGCAGGGAGGTAATCAAGGCCAATAAGATGAATCCGATCCAGCCGCGGCTTACATTAGTTTTTTCGGCGATTACATCGCCGCAGTGGGATAACTGGCGACCAGCATAGAAAATCGCTGTAGCGGCAGCCAAAAAAGTTAGCCATACAACTAGACTTTCCATCGATTACCAGTAATCCCATCCGCGTGACTCAATTCTTTATACGTCAACTAATGTCTTTCTCTGAATCCGTTAAATCAGCAGTAGCTGTTTCAGCCTCAGCAGACGCCTCGTCTGAATCATCATCAGCCGTGGCAGCATCAGATTCGACAGATTGCTTCTGGGCTTCAACTTCTTCAGCCGCTATCTCTGCGTCAGGCGCTACCTTATCGGAAGTGTCATCGCCTACAGCATCAACCTTGGTAGATTGTTCCTGGGCTTCAACCTCCGCTTTTGAGATGGCATTCTGGACTAATTCAGAGGGCAATACTACATTTTCAAATCCGCCTTGATCTTCGTCCTGGAGGTATTTTTTGAGATCGTCTTTCTCCCGACTTTCCTGAAAGGCTCTAATGCTTAAGCCGATCTTTCGAGCATGCGTGTCCACTCTAATAACCCTAATGTCTACCTCAGTCCCCACCGACAACAATTCATGGGGAGTGGCCCGTTTAGTAGCATCCAGCTCTGAGGCATGAATCAATCCCTCAATCCCTTCTTCTAATTCCACAAAAGCGCCATAATCGGTCAATCTGGTTATTTTGCGCTTAATATCCGAACCTACGGGATACTTTTGGGAAATTTCCTCCCAGGGGTCAGTCTGAAGTTGTTTGATTCCCAGGGAGAGTTTTTCACTGTTAGGGTTGATATTTAAGATGACGGCTTCTATTATCTCGCTCTTTCTCAGCACCTCGGATGGGTGTTTTATCCTTTGTGTCCAAGAAATATCTGAGATATGTACCAAGCCATCGACTCCCTCGTCCAATTCTATAAATGCCCCGAAGTCGGTGAGATTTCGCACTTTGCCCTTTACAATATCACCGGCTTTGTATTTTTGCATGATTTGTTCCCAGGGATTGGGCTCCATCTGCTTGATCCCCAGAGATATCCGCTTCTTATCTTTATCCACTTCCAGCACCACTACATCCACAATATCTCCAATGGCCAATATTTTGGAAGGGTGCCGTATTTTACGTGTCCAGGACATTTCCGATACATGAATCAGGCCTTCCACGCCTTCTTCCAGCTCTACAAATGCGCCATAATCCACCAGGTTGACTACCTTGCCCCGTACTCGCGAATTTACGGGATATTTTTCAGGCACATCTTCCCATGGATTGGGGGTCTTCTGTTTTAATCCCAAGGAAACCTTTTCACTTGTAGTGTCAAACTTGAGGATCACCACATCCACTTTATCACCAATTACAAACATCTCGGATGGGTGACGAATTCGGCCCCAGGACATGTCGGTAACGTGCAGTAATCCATCCATACCGCCTAAATCCACAAAAGCGCCATATTCGGTAATATTCTTAACGATACCGGCCATGACTTGACCCTCTTTCAACAGCTTGAGAGTCTCTTCTTTTTTGGATTCGCGTTCCTCTTCCAGCAAGATGCGTCGCGAGAGGACAATGTTGCCCCGCTTGGCGTTCAGCTTAATAACTTTCACCTGTACTATTTGTCCAATGAGACTATCCAAGTTTTTTACCGGTCGCAGATCAACCTGGGAGCCAGGTAAAAAGGCGGGTATTCCCACATCTACCGTGAGACCTCCCTTTATTTTCTTGGATATCCGGCCATCTATAGGTCGATTTGCTTCGAAAGCCTGGCTTATCTCATCCCAAATCTTAATCTTAACGGCTTTTTCTTTAGAGAGCACAATCAGGCCGTCATTGTCTTCCTTTTTCTCCAGATAAACCTCTACCTCATCACCTTCTTTAACCTGAACTTCATGCCGTGAGCCGAATTCAGAGAGTGGAACTGTCCCCTCAGATTTGTAACCTACGTCTATCAATACCTCACCATCCTGGACGCGGATTACAGTCCCCTTAATGACTTCACCTTCTTCAAAATTCTTCAGCGTTTCATTATAGAGTTGGCTCATCTGTTCCATATCGAGATCTAAACCCGATTCGGTATCCAGCTCATCATAGAGCGCTGGCTCTGTTTGGGGTACTACCGGCTGGTTAGTGCCTGCCCCACCTTCTGTTAGAGTTTCGGTAATTTCCATATTCGCTTACTTCCTCCTTATATTTAATTTATCTTAACTAACCAAAGGTTAGTCAAAATCTCTAAGTCGTTCAACTACATGCGAGATAATCCAATGCGGGGTGGAAGCCCCGGCGGAAACGCCAATTTTCCGCTTTGCCTTAAGCCAATGCGGATCTATCTCTTCGGCTATTTCAACTAAGTGAGTAGGGGTTTTAATCTGTTGGCACATCTGAACCAAGCGATTTGTGTTGGCGCTGTTTCGTCCCCCTACAACAATCATTATGTCTACCTTTTGGGCCAGCTCTAAAGTCGCTTTTTGCCGAACAGAAGTAGCTTTACAGATGGTATTATAGATTTTTATTTCCTGCGCCAACCCAGCCAATTTACCGACAATTGCACTGAAATTAGCACCTGATTGTGTGGTTTGGGCCACTATGCCCAGCTTCTTCCCCAAATCCACCCGCTGAATTTCTTTTTCACCTCCCAGCACTACGATTTCATTGCCGGAGCAGCCCTTAATGCCTTGCACCTCCGGGTGATCTTCATCCCCAATGATTACGACCTGATAGCCTTCTTCCCTTAAAGCCGCCGCATAGCGCTGTACTTTTTTTACAAAAGGACAGGTGGCATCGACAATATTTAACCCCTTATTGCGGGCGTGCTCTAAAATTTCAGGATGCAAACCATGCGAGCGAACAATTAAAGTACCCTGCTTAACCTCTTTTAAATCAGAGATTACAGTAACCCCGGATTGGGCCAACTCAGCTACTACCTGGGGATTGTGTATAAGCGGCCCCAGGGTGAATACCGGCCCGCTTTGATTGGCCGCGGCTATAAAGGCCAACTGAGTAGCCCGCTTTACTCCAAAGCAAAGCCCGGCTTCTTTAATAACCGTAACACTCAAAAGAATCTCCTGAAGGTCGCCACTATATCACTTATCTTACTCGTGTGCAAGATAAATATTCTTAATTTACTTGTTGACAATTTTTAGCGATGATGTTGTCTATCTATTTCCTGTAGCATTTTTTCTACTACTTGATCCACTGTAAACCGGGTAGAATCAATAACCACCGCATCAGATGCCCGGCGTAAGGGAGCTAGTTTTCGTTCGGTATCCTGTTTGTCGCGCTGATTTATCTGCTTTATAATGGTATCGAGCTTTATGTGGTTCTTGCCATCAGCTAACTCACTAAATCTTCGGCGGCCGCGCTCTTCAGGAGAGGCATCTAAGAAGAATTTAAAATCAGCTTCAGGGAAGACTACCGTGCCAATATCACGCCCCTCCATCACTACCCCGCCAGCCTGTCCCAGCTCACGCTGCAACTTTACCAGATAGTGCCTTACCGCTGGTAAGGCTGAATAAACGGAAGAATAATGGCTCATTTCCGGGGTTCTAAGTTGTCGGGTAATATCTTCATCCCCGGCAAACACGCTAAACTGGGTACCATTAGGTTTAAATGAGAGCTTGCAATCAGATACCAGCTTAGTTACCAGCTCCTCCTGGTCGGGCACGATATTTTGTTTTACGGCGGCCCAGGCCAGCGCCCGATACATAATCCCCGTATCGACATAGGCGTACCCCAGCTTCTTGGCCAGCAGTTTAGACACCGTACTCTTACCGGCTCCCGCCGGGCCGTCTATAGCGATAGTTAATTTGCGGTTATAACCGACATAACACAGAATTTCTTTTTTGTTTTCTTGGCATGCAATAACAGCACGATGATAGCCATCACCAATTCTAAACCGTAAATTGTTATTTTCTTGATAGACAATAATTGACTCTAAAAAAGGATGGATTTCATTTTTCTTAAAAAAACTTTTTAGCGAACCATCTGATTCATTTTTTGGTATTTTTTGAATTTCACTCCACATATCTCTCGGGATAGGTTTGTAGTTATACCCTTCTGCAATATCGTGATATTGTGTACCTTCTTCACCGCCACCCATATAAAGCGAATCCAACAATACACATCGTTTTACCCAGCAGCGTGAATTACCCCCGTGTTCATATTCTTCCAAAAGACATTTAGCTGCCTTATTTTTCCTATTTATACGATTAAGCTGGTTATATAATTGTTCGTATCCTAATTGTTGAAGTTTATTAAATATTATTGATGGATTAATATTGCAATTTTTTATATGTTCTTCGGTTGTAAGTAAATATGCCGCAACTTCTTTCCAGAACACTTTTTCCATATTTTACTACTCCCAATCAGTGTAATCCCTTATCCAGATGTTTCGGCCTGTCCTCAAGCCGAAACAAACGAGGAAAGGAATTCCCTAATGGTTTTCGGCTTGAGGACAAGCCGAAAAATCCAACGTAAAGCTGTCACCCTGAGCAAAGCGAAGGGTCTGTTATGGCTTACAAACAGATTCTTCGTTTTACTCAGAATGACAACCAACAACTTATCGTTAACATGATACTAATAGATGTATAGCCTTATATAATTTTAAATATACAACAATTCAACCCTTGCTTTTCAATGAATCCAATAAATCAAAAAAGCCAGGGAAGGATGTAGCGATACAGTCTATATTGGCAATTTCAGTCTCTCCTTGAGCTACTAACCCGGCAATGGCCCAGGACATAGCGGTGCGATGATCGCCGTGGCTCCGGCATTTGGCGCCGTTTAGCACCTGCTGTCCCTCAATCTGCATCCCGTCCTCGAATTCCTCTACCTTCACTCCCATCTTTCGTAAGCCTTCAGCCATCGAGCATATGCGGTCGGTCTCTTTAACCCGTAGCTCTTTGGCCCCGGTTATGGTAGTAGTCCCTTCAGCCAGGGCCGCCGCAATACACAGGATGGGGAATTCATCGATCATGCGCGGTACCACTTCCGGTGGGAGGCTAAAGCCTCTTAATAAACTTGACCGAACATAAATATCGGCTATGGGTTCGGCCAATTGCTCGTTTTTATTTACAAGTTCAATCTCCCCTCCCATCTGCTGCAGCACTTCCAAGAGTCCGGTGCGGGTGGAATTTATGCCTACGCCTTTAATTACAATTTCTGAGTTCGGCACGATCAGCCCGGCCACCATAAAAAATGCAGCTCCCGAAAAATCTCCGGGTATTATTATATTTTGGCCACATAAGGCGTTATCAGCTTGCCCGCAAATACTCACCGCCAAATCTTCTATAGTTATGGGAACACCAAACTGCTTAAACATGCGTTCGGTGTGATCCCGTGATTTTGCCGGTTCTGTTACTTTAGTTTCCCCTTCAGCGTATAACCCGGCCAGCAAAATTGCGGATTTTACCTGGGCGCTGGCGATGGGTGAGGTATAGTTAACACCGTTGAGTGCGGCGGTGGGAGAAAAATGAAGCGGCGGATATTTGCCCTCCCGCTGCGCCCAAACATCTGCTCCCATCTCCTTTAAGGGCGTTATTACTCTGCCCATCGGTCTGGAGCGCAGGGAAGCATCGCCATCCATCAGACTTTTAAATTTCTGCTCGGCCAGTATACCGGAAAGCAGGCGCATACTGGTGCCTGAATTACCCACATATATAGTGTTGGCGGGAGGTTTCAGCCCCCTTAATCCCTGCCCGTGTATTACCAACTCTTGCGGATTTGGGGCTGTTATATTTACCCCCATCTGTCTTAAGGCATTTACCGTGCGCACACAATCTTCTCCCGGCAAAAAACCCTCGACCTGGGTGGTTCCTTTGGCAATAGAACCCAGCATCACCGCCCTATGAGAGATGGATTTATCTCCGGGAACCCTGATTTCGCCCCGTAACCCTTTAGCTTTAAAAATTGTAATTGAATTCATTTTTTGTAATGTCACCTATGCTAATAATTCATTTGCGGCACTTGATACCTGCGCAACTGAGATAGCCTCCAAACAGGGTGGTTTGCCGTGCGCTGAGGCAACGCATTCGGTAAAAAATTTTTGCCGGCAGGGACGGCAGCTGACTTCTTCAAGCACTACCCGGTACAAAGCCTTATCCATCCAGGGTGCGGTAGCAAGCGGTGTGCCGGGGCCGAATATTGCTACGATAGGCACTTTCAAAGCCGACGCTATATGCATTAACCCGCTGTCATTTCCGATAAAAAGCCGACAGCGCTTAATTAATGCCGCTGTCTGGGTAAGACTGTTTACCTCAGGAATTATAACCTGTGGGGAGCCAGCCAGTTGCTTTATGTGTTGCCTTAACTC
>JAJRUU010000183.1 GCA_024277605.1 bacterium | reverse complement strand
TGAATCGATGGCGGCAACAAATACGGCGTCTCTCGATCAACTTGTATAAACTTTGCGCCCATTCCACCCCCTTATGGTATATGTTATTCACTACACCATTTTACCATACGTATGCTCCAAAGTCCGACAGGCTCCTAGGAGCCTGTCGGACTTTGGAGTTCGTAGCGAGGCAATCTTATAACTGTTTATGCGGAGATGTTTATTCAGTCGGCACAGGGCATGTATCGGGATAATATTGCATGTGTGGATTTTACACCCTAACCTGTTGAACGTTGAATATATGTTTAAATACAATATGTTATGCTGCGCATAATGCCATATGCGGAATATATACCCGATATATTATTATATTCATCCAACCTGGCCGTAATTATATTTAGCTAACACGTTGATAACAAAGGTCATCGTGTCAGCTGGTTATGTTTGGCACTTAAGTTGCAGGTATGATTCTGCATAGACTGGTTCCATCTGAAAACAATATTTGAGGCATCAATGAAAATAGATTTTAATAAGAGCAAAGTTCTTGCCCTGTTATTATGCGCAGGCTTGCTGATTCCCGCTTCATTATTCGCAAAGGGTAACGGCTTACTTGAGTTGCAAGTTTTCTCACCGGTTAACCTACAGCAATACAACGCTCAAATTAAAGAACTGGTTTCCGGTTCCATTTTAAAAACATACATTGTCGAATATCAAACCCCCGGTGGGTCATATAGGGTTATCGGGATGGATATAAAAACCCTTGACGACAAAATCTACAACACGCACCTGGCTCCGCCAAATATATTTATTGAAAAAGGTTTCAGGTTAAACAAAGGCGAGAATGTAATCGTCAGGGGCGCTTTAGTGAATATCGATCAGCATCCGGTTTTGGTGGCTAATACATTGTCTTATCGAGGACAAATAATAAAATTGCGAACCGAGAGAGGAATGCCTAAGTGGACAGTTTCAAACCAACTGGGGCGTAGTCAATTATCTCAAATAAACCACTAAGTAACATGCATAACCCATCTTCAAGGTCCTAAACACCCCCCACACAACGGCCGTCAGGGTTTTCCTTGGCGGCCCGCCCTCCTTTTAATCAAATTGGGTGCCGACTTGACACAGCTTGTTAACTTGCCTTGAGCAAAGCTTGATTGGCGGCTGCCAGCAATTCTTCATGATTAGCTATTTTTTCATCAGGATAAGTGGAGAATCCCAGTCTTACATCCAGCTTCAGCGGCAGATTAGCGGAATATGCTAACTGTTTAGCCATAGAAGATTCAGTCAAAGCGGAAAGCTCAAAGCCATGTTCGCTGACCAGCGAGCATATTTTCTTAACTACTTTTTCTGCGCCAGCGGAGCCAGTTTCAGATAAAAGAATGCCCAATCTGTTTTCTTCACATCTGCCTATTGTGTCGCTGGAGCGGAGGGAACTTCTAATTAGCAGAACCAGCTCCTTAAGTAAATGGTCTCTTGTATCAGTTCCATAATCATTCTTTACTTCATTAAGGCCGGGAATGTCTGCCAGTAGAATAGCAAGTGGCGAATTATACCTTACGCACCTGGCAAACTCCAGCTTAATCAAACTCAACAGGTGTGCAGAATTAAATACCCCTGTAGCCTCATCAAAAATTGTGGTTTGCTGTAACTTGTGGCGGCTTTCTTCCAGCTTTTGCCTGACAAGCTTTAGCGCAATCTGAACTTTCCTAAAGTGTATAGCCGCCCTTATGCGCAACATTAATACAACGGGATCAATGGACCGCTGGACATAGTCCAGAGCTGTAATATTCAAACACTTCTTCAGCTCTTCATGAGGAGCCGCAGAGGTTATCAAAATCAGGGGAACCTGATGCTGTTTTAAATAGTTAATAAACGGAGGGAGTTCATCTTGGCCCACTGAGGGAGTGCTTATATCCAGCAAAACCAAATCGGGCAGATGTTGATTAGCCAATTCAAAACCCCGCTCAACAGTATCCGCTTCCCAAAGTCGATCACCGTGTCTCAGCACAATACTCCTGATGAGAACCAGTTCCTTTGCTAGATCAAGTACTAATAATATTTTGGATTTACTATAGCTTGACTCATTCATGACAATGTCAATTTAACACATATTATTTAAACTGGAAAGTAATTATTCCCCTTAATACAAAAAAGTGACGTTCGTGGTATCGGATTTATTATGACGAGTGGCAAAACATAAAAGCGGATATTTTATTTGAATTCAAATTTTTTCTCGCGAAACAATTTTAATGCGCTATCTACCACTTTAGCATCATAGAGCAATCCTTTATGCTGTGATACCTCAGCAAGCGCCTTATCGATCCCCGGCGTCGGCCGATGAATCCGGCGTGAGCACATGGCTTCAACAACATCCGCCACCCCCAGGATTCTTGCTTCAAGTAAAATATCCTCTCCCGACAGTCCCGCAGGATATCCGGAGCCATCTAAACGTTCATGATGTTGGAGTATAATTTGGGCAACCGGCTGAGGAAATTCTATGGCTTTGAATATATCATAACCGATCTGGGAATGGGTTTTAACCAGCCCGAATTCTACTTCGCTTAACTTACAGGGTTTGTTGAGAACAGAAACCGGTATATTTATCTTACCTATATCATGAATAGCTGATGCCATGCACAGGCCATCAATCTGTTCTTCCGGAAGACACATTTCCCTTGCTATGGCGGCGGCCAATTCCGTTACTCGCCGTTGATGCCCGGCAGTTGCAGAATCCCTCATTTCAACCGTGTGTTCCACGGCATGAATGATTTCTTCAATGAGCTTCCGTAACTTCTGCGTGTTCTGTTTGAGTTTTTCTTCCGCTTGCTTACGCTTGCTGATGTCAACATTGATCCCCATAATGCCTAGGATCTGCTCAGCATCACGAATAGGGGATATGACGTTATAAAAATGTTTCTGCTCCCCTTTTAGTTCATAACTGACTTCCTCAGCAACTGTTTCTCCTGCAAAAGCTTTCCGGTTATTAGTCTTCCACAAAGCCAGAACATCTTTATTGTCCGTTAAATCCTCAGGACATTTTCCAATTATATCCCCCCAGTCTCTTTTCAATTTGGCATTCTGCAGAAAATAACGATTACTTTTGTCAAGGGCAAAGAAATAGAAGGGCATACTGTCGATTGCAGTGCGAAGTTGCGCCTCGCTCTTTTTAAGCGCTTCCGCCGCCTGTTCGCGTTCTTTAATTTCCTGCTTGAGAAGTTTGTTAGCCTTGATTAACTCAGTTGTGCGTTCCTTTACTAACTCTTCCAGATGTTGGCGATGTTTGGCTAATTCTTCCGCAGTATGCTTTTGTTGAGTGATGTCCTCAACAATCATCAACACCTTCTTTTTATCTTCTTCCTCTAAAGGTATGCCGGTAAAATTTCTGACAGTATGTTTATTGCTGTAATATGATATGTATTCAATAGCATACATTTTGAAAGATTCAGCCTCAAATCCGGCCTTTATTTTTTTTGAAAGACCTATCTTCCGGTAAGTTGGCAGGTCGAATACATTTAAATTCATAAACTGTTTATAGGTAGCCCCTGACATGTTAACCATAGCCGGATTTACATAATCGATATTTCCTTGGTCATTTACCACATAGACACCAAATGGAGACCCTTCTATAATAGCATACGTCGTTCGATACGCACTTTTTAATTTTTCCTCTGTCTGCTTGCGTTCAATGATTCCAGCCAGCACATTGGCTGTAGCCTGGAGAAAATCCTCCTCTTCTTTGTTTCGCGCGTGACCTTCTTTTACATAAAGGTTCAACGCACCCAATGATTTGCCAGCCGACAAAATGGGGACACAATAATGACCGTGAGGGGAAACATCTCCACATATAACCTGATGGCGTTCGTCAACGCACTTCGTAAATTGTATTTTTCCAGTTAAGGCAGCCCGCCCACAAATACATTTTTCAAAATGAACCCGGGCACACATGGCTTGTAGCTTGGCCGGTATATTCTTATAGGACTTCATAACCAGCTCATCTGGTTTATCCTCAACCAGGAATATGATCCCCTTGGATTGTAAGGCAAGCCAGGGGATAGAAACCAAATATTCAAGCACACGATCCAACGTTTCTTTTAAGTTGTAAGGTTTCATGGAGCTACTCAACATCATATTCATTGCACTTTGAATATGATGTTTTCTTTGCAGCTCGTTCTCCGCCCGTTTGCGTTTGGTGATGTCGCGAACTACCGCTACCATATAATCCTGCTTATCATGAATTATGTATTTAACATTGCTTTCTACGGGAAATATCGTACCGTCCTTACGTTTATGCTCTCCTTCCAACAGCATGCCACCCTGTTTTCTGACTTCCCGTACATGTTTCTTCCAGGAAAAATCATCAGGAATAATAGCTTCAATATCTATAACCCGCTTAGAGATGAGTTCTTCGTGATTGTATCCCAGATTTGTGAATGCTTTATTATTGGCATCCAAAAAACGACTCGTTTTGGGATCGATTACAAATACGGCATCACTAGATTGGTTTATCAGATTGCGGAATAATTGCAAATTTTCTTCTGTCTGTTTATGTTCGGCAATCTCTTGCTTGAGTTGTTTGTTAACCTTAGTCAGCTCAATTGTTCGCTCTTTTACCAGTTTATCCAGATGGTCGCGGTGTTTTCTCAGTTCCTGTGCGTTATCTCGCAGCGCTTCCTCTGCCAGTTTGCGGTTAGTAATATTTTTATTTGCTCCCCGGTAACCGATAAAGTTGCCCTGTTCGTCATAAAAAGGGATGCCGTTAGTTAGCACGCAGATATTACAGCCTTCCTTGCTTATGCTCCAGTTCTCGAGATTTACAATGGGATCATGGCGTTTACTAAGTTTCTTAAAAATGTTCTTGATGCGGGCGGCTTCTTTGGGCTGCATCAGATCATACGGGTATTTACCTGACATCTCGCTAACAGTGTAACCTAATATTTTTTTCACTTGCTCCGAACAGTAGGTATACCGTCCCTCAAGGTCAACCTCCCAAATCCAGTCCGAGGTACTCGTAATTACATCACGGAAGCGTTTCTCTGATTTCTGCAAAGCCTCCACTGATCGCAGGCGCTCAATTTCCGCTACGGTACGTCCGGCAAATATTTTCATTAACGGTTCGGCAAAGGCCGGTTCATCCATTGGTTTATCATGCATAGTCACTAACATGCCCATAGCATTACCCGAAGAATCAAACAGCGGAATGCCCAGGTAGCTTTCAACTCCCATTTCAACTAACAAATGGTCGTCGGGAAATTTTTGCTGGACGCTTTTCGGATGAACACTAATCTTCTGCTCCAAAACATCTTAACATGGAGTTCCCGCCAAAGCATACGTAAGGTTATCTACATATTTCCCATCTGCCCACACCGCAAGAGTTTTTATGCTATTTCTCTCAGGCAACACCAATTCCCCCACGAACGCATAGCGAAAACCTAACGCAGTGGCCAGCTGTTGCACCAGATTACTGATAAAATCCTCGCCGGTTACCTTGGAGGTACCCTTAACGATTGATTGCATAGTTTTATCTATACGCTTGCGCAGCTGTTCGTTTCGGTACGCCGCAACAATGTTTCCGCAAGTGTCGAGAAAGGGATCCAAATAGCGTATCAGCTTTTCATCGTACTCAGCTGGCCGATTCGCAATACCCGCCAGCCCCACCAAATCGCCGGCAGCATAAATCGGGAGGCCCAGAAACTTATTAAGCGGCGGATGGCCTTCGGGTAGGCCCCCTCTCCGGGGATCTGTGGAAGGGTTATTCGCAATGACCGGCTTACCGGTCGACATAGCTGCACCGAAAAGTGTTTTGAGATTATAAAAGTTCATGCCTTTGGAAGCGTATTCTTTATAAATTTTTCTGGTTTCTTTATTCCAGGAGCTATTCGTGAAGGCGTGAATTTTAAGATAAGGCTTACCTTGATCATTGTACAGAACCTCGCCGATAAACCCATATTCGCTTTGAGTCAAGGACAAAAGGCCCTCGAGGAGTCCCTCATATAATACATGTGGATTGGCAGCCTTAATGAACTTGGTTTGCACACGATGCAGGCAGGTTAATAGTTTGTTTAAAGCATGTTCTCTGCCTTCCACTCTTCTTTGTTCATCTCTGGCGCGTAGCGTCATAATGCCATATGACAGGTTTTCAGCCAGATTAATCAACAGCTTTACCTCTTCCATGTCAAAGGCATCTTTTTCTAACGCATAAATATTTAATACTCCAAACGCCTCACCGTCGGCAATGAAAGGGATAGCAATTAAGGAGTTATACCCCCGTTTGGCGGCTTCAATGCGCCAGGGAGCGTCAGCAGCCTCCTCTTGTATGTTTTTTTCCATACAGGTTCTGCCTGTCCGAATTGCTTCACCCGTAGGACCGCTCGCTGCCCCATTATCCGCCCAGCTATGATTAACCTTGCTTAAGAACCCGTCTTCGTATCCAGCCTGGGCCATTGGTCGGATACTCTTTTTCCCATCATGTTCGATAAAGCCGACCCAAACAAAACCATATCCACCAATTTCCACAATAATCTGGCATATATCACGAAGTAAATCCGACTCTTTTTTAGCGTATAATAATGCCCGGTTACAACTGCTAATCGCCTTATGAGCACGGTTAACCCTGAAGAGCACCTCCCCGGTACGCAAATAGTCGGTTTTTAAGGCCTTCATTTCGGCTACTTGCCGACGCAACATCCGCAACTCCATCTCCATTTGCTTTTTTGACTTGTCTTTTTCTTTCATCTTACATTCTCAGGATTCGCTATTTTTTCTGTTCAACACTTGTCATCTATGTCCTTAAAATAACATGTGATTCCCAAAGCTATTTACAAGTATACCATGGTTTTTCAACCTGATCTATTCATAAATTCATGCTGCACTAGAAGTCTGTCGGGCTTAATCTCCTTCCGGTTTATCCTTCCCTTTTTCCCTCCAAGTACCAAGCCTATGCTTAATATTTTTTTCAAAACCTTCATTTCCCGGCACATAGTAGGTACTGCCCAGCAGTTCTGTTGGCAGATACTCCTGCTTAACAAAATTCCCGGGATAGGCATGCGGATACTTATACCCCACCCCAAAGCCGTATTCTTTGGCGGCCTTATATTGGGCCGACTTAAGATGCAAGGGTACGGGATAACTCTTGCCCTGCTTTTCTATATCCGCTAACACCTTAGCTATAGCAATAATGGTAGAATTGCTCTTGGGGGCGCAGGCTACATACAAGCTGGCCTGGGTTAACGGTAACCTTGCCTCAGGCCAGCCTAACTTCTCAGCAGCGCCGGCAGCCGCCGTAGCCAGAATAAGCGCCTGCGGATCAGCATTACCCACATCCTCAGCAGCGGTAACCATAAGCCTTCGGGCAATAAAACGGGGGTCCTCCCCAGCGGCAATCATCTTGCCTAACCAATATACCGCCGCATCCGGATCGCTGCCCCGCAAACTCTTCTGATACGCCGAGGCATGGTCATAATGTTCATCGCCGGCCTTATCATATAACAGGGCGGCTTGTTGCAGGATACCCTCCACTATTTGCCGGTTGATCACTTTTTGGCCCTGTCGATCGGGCTTGGCCGCACCGACAGCAGCCTCCAGGGCATTCAGCGCCAAACGGGCATCTCCATTGGCATACATGATGAGATGCTCTTTGGCGTCCGGCTCTAAGGTTATATTTTGCTTACCCAAGCCTCGCTCTTCATCCTGTAAGCTGGTATCGATTATATGCTGAAGGTCTTCACTGGTTAAGGGATTAAGCCGATAAATGCGGCAGCGGGAGCGTAAAGCGGGAATGACCTCAAAGGCCGGATTTTCAGTGGTGGCCCCTATAAGATTGATACTGCCCTGCTCCACATAGGGCAAGATGGCATCTTGCTGGGCTTTATTGAAGCGATGGATCTCATCGATAAAAACAATCGTCTGGCGGCCTTTGATTTTTAGTTCCTGTTCAGCTATGCGCACCAGTTGCCGTAAATCGTTTACCCCGGAATTTACCGCACTTATTTTGGCAAACCGGCGTTTGGTCAGAAGCGATATGATATGCGCCAGCGTCGTCTTGCCGCAGCCGGGCGGCCCCCAAAGGATTAACGATCCCAAAGCGTCCGACTCTATAAGCTGGCGCAGGGGTTGGCCTTGGGCCAATAAATGCTCCTGACCCCATAACTCTGACAAAGATTGAGGCCGCATGCGATGGGCCAGCGGGATATTTGAAGCGGTAGGGGGAGCGCTAAACAGATCCATGGGTTGCCTTAAGTATAATTTAGGGATGCGTTGAAAAAGGGGACATGTCCCCTTGGGGATATATCCCCTTTTTGTTTAGTAGCATACAAGCTTATGATTTGTCAACATATCCGTCAAAAACGTTTGCAAGCTTGTAGACGAACAAATCAGGTCGTTCATAACAGCTTATTGCTTTTGGAGACTAACTGAAATCTGCAATTTTTGCTATAATGGACTTGACAAAAATACATTATTTTGTTACTCTCGCTCGACTATTAATCCAATTTATTCATAAATTTTGAAACTACCGTCAGCCTTGAATTGTCTCGCCGTAGGTGGTTTTCAGGTTAATGAGCTAGCGTGTTAATCGATTAAAGAGTAAATCAACCCTTTATTCTTAGGACTATCCATATGAAAAAGAATTATTTGCTTACTCCCGGGCCGACTCCCGTACCGGCGGAAGTTTTACTTAGCATGGCTCACCCGATTATTCACCATCGCACTCCGGAGTACGAGGAAATCTTCGCTCAGGTAAAAAAGGGGCTAATATCCATATTTCAAACCCAGCAGGAGGTTCTGGTGCTTAGCTCCTCAGGTACGGGCGCCATGGAAGCTGCGGTAATTAATCTATTATCCGCCGGTGATACAGCTTTGGTTATAAACGGTGGTAAATTCGGTAAGCGTTGGGCTGATATTTGTCAGGCGTATCAGGTAAACACTGAAATGATTACGGTGGAATGGGGACAGGCGGTAGACCCTCAGACGGTTGCCGACGCACTTAAGGCCAATCCTCACATAAAAGCCGTATTTACGACCCACAGTGAAACCTCCACCGGCGTACTGCATGACATAAAAACGATTGCCGGTATAGTGGCTGCTTATCCGCAAACGGTGCTGGTGGTGGATGCCATTACCGCCCTGGGGGCAACTGCTGTACCCATGGATGATTGGGGCTTGGATGTGGTGGTAACCGGTTCGCAAAAAGCGCTGATGATGCCGCCGGGTCTGGCTTGTATTGCCTTAAGCGAGAAAGCCTGGAAATTAACCGAGACCTCACAGCTGCCCAAATATTATCTTAACCTAAAAAAAGAAAAGAAAACCCAGGCCAAAAACCAAACCGCTTATACGCCGGCCATATCGCTGGTAATTGCTTTACGTGAATCCCTGGCTATGATCGAGCGAGAGGGGCTGGAAAATGTTCACCGGCGCCACCAACTGCTGGCTGAAGCTACCCGGGCAGCGGTACAAGCCCTGGGTCTCGAGCTGCTGGCTCCTGAATCACCCAGTCCGGCGCTGACTGCGGTAAAATCACCCGCCGGGATTGAAGTGTCGGCCCTAAGGGGGATATTATCCAAAAAATATGGGGTAACTATAGCCGGTGGGCAAGATCACTTAAAAGGTAAAATCTTCCGTATTGCGCATTTGGGATATATGGGCACCTTCGATACCATTATTGCTATTTCAGCTCTGGAAATGGCTTTAAAAGAGTTGGGACATCCGCTGGAATTGGGAACCGGCGTTAAAGCTGCCCAGGAAATACTAACTGATCTGTAACCCGACTTATTCATAAATTTAGGCTGGGTTCGCAAGACACCCCTTGTAAGATAAGGTTTATGAGCCAACGTCCAATAAAACTTTGTTTGCCCGATGCGGCAGAAGCAGGAAGCTGATAAATTTATAGTTTTCAACTAAATGTCGATTCGCCCATAACAAGACCCGAATTTTTCGGGGTAAATAATTATTTATAGGAAATTTAATGAAAGTTTTGGTATGTGACAATCTATCATCTCACGGATTAGAAATTCTACGCCAGGAGAAAGATATCTATATTGAGCAAAAACCGGGGTTAACACCTCAGGAACTCATTTCAATAATCCCGGATTATGATGCGCTTATAGTAAGAAGCTCCACCAAGGTCACGGCTGAGGCAATTGCCGCAGCCAAAAACCTGAAGGTGGTCGGGCGGGCGGGAGTAGGCCTGGATAACGTGGATATCCCCGCAGCCACCAAGCGCGGCATAGTGGTGATGAATGCGCCGGGCGGCAATACCATCACCACCGCAGAACATGCGGTAGCCATGATAATGGCCGTCTCCAGGAAAATTCCGCAGGCTACTAACTCTATGAAGGACTTAAAGTGGGAAAAGAAGAAATTCATGGGGGTCGAGGTATTCAATAAGACTTTAGGCATAATCGGCTTGGGCCGTATTGGATTTGAAGTCAGCCGCCGGATGAAGGAATTCGGCATGCGGGTGATCGCGTTTGATCCCTTTATTTCCCTGTAAGTAGCCCAAAAGCAGGAAATAGAGGTAGTTGAACTGAACCGGCTGCTGTCTGAGGCGGATTATATTACTATACATACGCCGCTGACCGAGGATACCCGCTATTTAATTGACGAAGCCGCACTTTCTAAGATGAAGCCGGAAGCCTATATAATCAATTGCGCCCGCGGCGGCATTATAAACGAGAAAGCATTATATAAGGCATTAACCAGTGGTCAGATAGCCGGTGCGGCGCTGGATGTTTTTGAACAGGAACCCCCCTCGCCGGATAATCCGCTACTACACTTAGAGCAAGTTATTTGTACCCCTCACTTGGGGGCCTCCACAAGGGAGGCGCAAGAAAAAGTGGCCCGCGATATTGCCCAACAGGTGGCCGACTTTTTGAAACGGGGAGAGGTGGTAAATGCGGTTAATATGCCCAATATATCACAGGAAGAGTTTCTAAGGGACCTGCCGTATATATCATTGATTGAAAGAATGGGGAAACTATTATCCCAGTTGGCGGAGGGGCGCTTTGAGGAGTTTGTACTCCATTATAGCGGTCATGTGCTGGAGCGTGATGTGTCGTTGTTTACCCTGGCGGCTATAAGGGGTTTGCTTTCGGCTATTTTGGGAGAGAATGTAAATTATGTAAATGCCCCCTTGCTGGCGAAAGAGAGAAACATCCAAGTGGTAGAAAGCAAGCGCACCGAAGTGGGCGATTATCCAAATTTGATTTGCATTGAGCTGAAAACCAACAGAGAGAAACACACTGTCGCCGGAACCTTATTTAGTAAAAAGGATGCCCGCATTGTAGAATTAGACGGCTTTCATCTGGAGGCGATTCCTGCCGGTCATGTGTTGATGCTGCGGAGTGTGGATGTTCCCGGTGTTGTGGGAAATATAGGTCACGCCCTGGGAGATGCCGGAGGAAATATCGGCCGGATGCAACTGGGCCTGGATAAGGCGGGCGGCCAGGCCATATCCTTGGTGAACGAAGACAGTCCGGTTTCTCCAGAAGTGTTTGACCACTTACGGGGCTTACCTAACATTACTCATGTAAAACAGGTATCTATATAATCATGAAAGTCTTAATCAGTGATCCATTGTGCCCTGGGGGGGTAAATCTCCTCAGCGCTGAACCCGATATAGAGGTAGTTCAGCAAACGGGCTTAAAGCCAGAAGAACTTTTGCTGATAATCGGCGACTACGATGCCCTGATTATTCGTAGTGGCACTCAGGTTACCCGTGAAGTAATAGCCGCCGGTAAAAAGCTGCGGGTGATCGGCCGGGCGGGTATCGGGGTAGATAATATCGATGTAGCGGCAGCCACCGAACGTGGAATTGTGGTGATGAATACCCCGGAGGGTAACACCATTACCACCGCCGAGCATACTATTGCACTGCTTATGTCGCTGGCCCGCCACATCCCCCAGGCATATGCTTGCCTACAGCAATGCCGCTGGGAACGCAAGTGTTTTATGGGCGTGGAGTTATATGGTAAGACACTGGGAATAATCGGGCTGGGACGTATCGGCCAGGAAATTGCCAAGCGCACTCTTGCCTTGGGGATGACAGTTATCGCCCATGATCCATATGTAACCCCGGAAGCGTTGAAGAAGCTGGATGTAGAGCTGGTTTCACAGGCGGAGCTTTTCAAGCGGGCGGATTTTATTACGGTACATACACCGGTAACCGAAAGTACCCGCTACATGATAAATGCCAAGACAATTGCTGCTATGAAACCAGGGGTGTATCTTATCAATTGTGCGCGTGGTGGCATTATGGATGAACAGGCATTGCATGAGGCGCTAACCAGCGGGCAGGTAGCCGGCATCGCCTTGGATGTGTTTGAGCAAGAACCCCCCGGTGATAACCCCTTACTCAAACTGGATAATGTTATCTGCACCCCTCACTTGGGCGCCTCCACCAAAGAGGCCCAGGAAAAGGTAGCCCTGGAAATTGCGCACCAAATGATCAACCTGCTCAAAAAAGGTTTGCTGATAAATGCGGTTAATACCCCCTCGCTTTCATCGGAGACGTTGACCTTGACCAAACCCTATCTTGCTTTAGCCAAAGGCTTAGGAAAACTCGCCGCACAACTCTTTCCAGCGCCGATTTCTGATTTAAAGATAAAATATACCGGGGCCTTCTTTGAGGAACACGGTAAGCCGATTACCAATACTATTTTGCAGGAAATATTAAAGGTAGTACTCGATCAACCGGTTAATCAAGTTAATGCAGCGCTCCTGGCCCAAAAGCAGGGACTAAAGGTAGAAGAGCTACCGGTTTTGCAGGATGGAGATTATACCCAACTCATTACTCTGGAGTTTACCGCCCAGGATGGAGATCATACCCTCGCCGGGACCATGTTGAGCAACAAACAGCCGCGGATAATCAGCATTGACCAGTTTAAAGTGGAAATTATCCCGGAAGGATATATCCTGATCTTTTTTAATCAGGATCGGCCGATGATTATCGGCAATATTGGCACGTTGCTGGGGGAAAAGCAGATTAATATTGCCAATATGCAATTTGACCGCGAAAAGCAGACCGGAAAGGCCATTTCCGTATTTAAGGTGGACAGCCAGGTAAGCGCCTCAGTATTGGCGGAATTGAGCCGGTTGCCCAATATAGAACAAGTTAAACAAGTACATTTATAACCTGGATTAATCATAACCGAATCAGCATGGAATAAGCATATGGCTAATATTGTAGTACTGGGAGTTCAATGGGGCGACGAGGGCAAGGGCAAGATTGTTGATTTGATAAGTGAGCATGTAGATATTGTAGCTCGCTATCAAGGAGGACATAACGCCGGGCATACCGTAATAATTGACGACCAACGGGTGGTTCTGCATCTAATCCCCACTGGCATCCTGCGCTCTGGTAAAAAATGCGTCATCGGCAACGGAGTGGTAATTGACATCCCTGCGCTGATGCAGGAAGTAAACGATTTAGAAAAATCAGGCGTAAACTTCGAAAAACGGTTGTTTATAAGTGACCGGGCGCATGTCATTATGCCCTATCACTGCCGGGCGGATCAAGCGGACAAACAGGCAAGCGGCTTGCAGCATATCGGCACTACCTGCCGGGGGATTGGCCCGGCCTATACCGATAAGATGGCCCGGCTGGGTATCAAGATCGGCGATCTGCTGGATGAGGAACTCTTCGCTGAAAAGCTTAAGATTAACCTGGAGAACCGGGGCTTAAATCAACCGAAACACTTCAAACAGGTATTTTCCCAATATATAGAATACGGCAGAAAGATAAAGCCCTATATTGTCGATGTTTCCTACTACCTCAATCAGGCGTTAGATAGCGGCGAACGAGTGTTGTTTGAAGGAGCGCAAGGCACCATGCTGGATGTCGATCATGGCACCTACCCTTACGTTACCTCATCTAACGCCACCGCCGGCGGCGCCTGCACCGGTCTGGGGGTGGGGCCCACCCGCATTGAAGGCGTTTTAGGCGTGGTAAAGGCATACACCACCCGGGTGGGCAATGGCCCATTCCCTACCGAGTTGGATGATGCAATGGGCGAGGAACTGCGGCTATTAGGGGATGAATACGGAGCCACTACCGGTCGCCCCCGGCGTTGTGGTTGGTTTGATGCACTGGTGGTAAAACATGCGCTCAGGATTAATGGCGTGGAATCCTTGGCGCTGACCAAATTAGATGTTCTGGATAAGTGCCGACAGATTAAACTGTGTGTGGGCTATGAATGGCGAAATGTCCGGCTGACTCAGTTTCCCGCTAATATAAGCACAGTACAACAGTGCAAACCAATATATGAGGAGCTGCCGGGCTGGCTGACCGATACCCGCGGCATTAGCTCACTTGAAGCGCTTCCCGCAGCCACCAGGAAATATCTGGATCGCATTCAGGAATTAACCGGCGTGGAACTGGGGCTTATCTCCACCGGACCCAGGCGGGAGGAAACCATAATAAACAAAAACACTAAATTTACCAACTGGCTGAATATTTAACCCTACAAGTAGTGTCTTATATGATGGTCTCGTAAAAAGTCCCCACATATCACCCTGAACGAAGTAAAGGGTCTCGTATTATATTGAAAAACATAGATTATTCTCGGAGTTTATCCTTGAGCATAGCGAAGGGATCAGAATGACAAAATGACGGTTTTCAGACTTTTTACGACTCTGTCTTATATAATTTTCCAGTTGTAAATACACAAATATGGTAGTCGCAGGCTTTAGCCTGCGCTTGGTACGCAAGCTGAAGCTTGCGGCTACCAATAAATGCCTGTACCATTTCAAAGAGAAAATGATATTATTGGTTGTCTGACAGGTAATCGCCGGACTGCAATTCTTACCTTTTCATTTACCCTTCAAGCCGATGAAACGACTTATCAGCTTTATATTGATAAGCATCCCTTGGCTATTACTATCCTCCTGTGCCGGCCCGCCACAAATTGAGGAACCGCTTACCATTTATAATGTCGGTTCTCCTGACTATCCTAAAACCGTGTATGACAGTTTCCTGGAACGGTACCAAGAAAAATTAAGCCAATCGAAAGCAAACCAGGAATTACAGGCACAGGCTGGCAACCTTAATATGATAAGCCATATCTACCGTGTACGCGGTCATAACCAGGAGGCGCTGGATTATGCGCAACAAGCGCTTAAACTATTCCGCCAGCTGGGAAATAAAGTCGGCGAGGGGGTCATGTTAAATGCCATGGGAGAAATTTATGCCGGTTGGAGCCAGGATTCACGGGCATTAGATTACTATGAACAGGCATTCGAGTTGTTTGAGTAGGCCGGTTATTTTTATGGGAAGGAACTGGTATTAAATAACCAGGGAGAGGTTTATCGCCGCCAGGAGAATTATGAAAAAGCGCTGGATTATTATAAGCAAGGCTTAAAAATCAGCCAGGATATTATTGACCTTAAAGGCGAAAGCCTTTGTTTAAATAATATCGGTACGGTTTATTCTGCCCTGGGGGATTATCAAAAAGCGCTGGGCCATTACAAGGAAGCCCTGAAAATACGCTTGGAGCTGGGAGATAATCAGGCCAAGGGCGTTGCCTTAAACAATATCGCCGGTCTGTATTACGCCTGGGGCAAATATATTAAGGCTGGTGAGACGTACTTAAGGAGTTTGAAATACTATCGTGAGATCGGCTACCGCCAGGGTGAAGGGATTGTGCTAAGCAACCTGGGCATGGTATATCATAAACTGAACAACTATGATAAGGCTGAGAATTATTACCAGGAAAGCTTGGGTATCCAACGACAGTTAGGGGATAAGCGAGGGGATATTATTACCGGCTATAATCTGGCGTTAGTGTTTGAATATCAGGGGAAGATTGAGAAAGCGGTGAAGCTGATGAAGCGCGTAGTGGATGAGGAGCGAATTACCAATAACGCCCGGTTAAAGCAACATATAATCTATTTAGATCGGTTGAAGCAAAAATTAGCCGAAAAAAACCCTAGCTAGTGGTTTCGGGATTAAGGATAACAATATCTACCCGCCGATTTTGCTGGCGCCCGATAGTGGTGTCATTAGTGGTTACCGGCTTTGATTCTCCAAATCCCTTAGCTTCCATCATCTTGGCATCAAGCCCATGCGACATAAGATACCCCATTACCGCAAAAGCACGTTCTTCGGATAAGGCTTGGTTATGCTCTTCTGCGCCGGAGCTGTCTGTATGTCCCTCAATTAGTATCTTGCGGTCTTTGTAATCCTTCAGAATATTCGCCAGATAATCCAGATTCTTAACCGCGCCTTCTTGTAGGCTGGCCTTATCGACGTCAAACAGGATATCAGACAGGGTAACTACCAGTCCCCGTTTTTCTTCCTTAACCTTGGCAAATTCGCTGGACAACATTGACAGCTTATTTTCCATATTCTGTAAGTTTTGTTTAGCAGTCTTTGCTTCAAGCAGGGCTATATCCCGGGCGTCATCGGCCTCCTGTTTACCTTTTAAGGCAGCCTCTTTAGCCTTCGTTTCTTCTAAGGTTTTCTTCTGGGCTTTTTCTCTAGCCTGTTCCGCCAGTATTTTTTCTTGTAAGGCCTTTTTCCGGGCTTCCTCTTTGGCTAGAGTTTCCTGCATGGCCTTCTCTTTAGCCTTAGTCTCTTCTAGCGCCCTCTTTTGGGCCTCCTCCTTGGCTTTGGTCTCTTTCAGTGCCCTTAATTCGGCTTCCTGCTTGGCCTTGGTCTCTTTCAGTGCCCTTAATTCAGCTTCCTGCTTGGCCTTGGACTCTTGTAAGGCTCTCATCTCAGCCGTTTGGCGTTCGGCTTCAAGTTTTTGTTGCCTGGCGATAACGGCTTCTGTCTGAGCCTGTTCCAACTGGAGTTTATTTTTCAAAGTCTCATGTTTTTGGCGGCTTTTTTCAGTCTTATCAATTTGTTTTATTACCCGTGCTTGTTTGCTCTTTGCCTGAGCAATCCTGGCATATAGCATGGCATATATTGCATCCTCTTTAATTCTTTCATCCCGTTTCGGATCACCTGTAGAATCAGTGGAACTTGAAACAGCAATCCACTTATTCCACACTGCTTCTGCTCTGGCTAAAGCCTCTTTGGCCTTATCGGCTTCCAGCGGCGCATACGTAGCTGCCTTCATTTCCTCGGCTTTGGTTAAAGCAACCTTAGCATCCGAGAGGGCCATAGCTGTTGATTTCTTTCCCAAAATGGATGCAGGAGAAGCACACCCTGCCAAGGATGTGGCTAAAATAAATACGATTGCGGTTAAGAGTGAAAGTTTTCTATTAAGAAATTCTATAGCTGGCATGTTAAAAAACCTCATATAAACAACCTAATGGAGCTGCTTCTTCGCCTCTTCCAGCACAATCCGGGCCTGGTCGGCTTCTTCCATAGCATTTCGCAGGGTGCCTTGGGCTCGCTCTAACTGGCTGGCCTTTATCTTCCAATTGGCCACAGCTAAGGCATATTTGGCTTGCAGGGTTGTAATGTTACTCAATATAAGCGCATTTTTATAGTCTCTATTTGAGAATGTTTCTTCAACCCGCTGCATGGTTTTTTCAGCTTTTTGGTATTCTTTCTTGGCATATATCTGGGCTTGTCCTTCCAGCGCCGCATCCAGCGCTATTTTAGCCGCTGCCCTCTCATTTACCGGGGGGCTCCCGGCACATCCCGCTCCCAAAAGACACAAGCCTAAAACGATGCATATATAATATTTTTTAAGCAAATTTTTCCCCTCCTTAGCACAAAACCAGATAACCATGTTCAATTATACTTACAAGTTAACTACTTGTCAACACTACTCATTTAAAGGGGACAAATAGGTTGATTTATTATAAACCGAATGCTAGAATTCCGGGTAGTGATATGCTAAATCCCTTGTTATACCAAGTTGTATTCAAAATGATACTAATTTCTCACTCGGGCAGGTCGGCCTTTAGGCCGACCAAAGAGCGGAGGGCTAAAGCCCGGGGGCCAAAGCCCGGGGGCCAAAGCCCTCCCTACCCATTTAGTATATGTTTGATTGCAACTTGGTATTACAGTTAAAGTAACGGTTTTTTCATGGGAATACTACCCTGCCAACATAAAATTTATATGCAACTGGCGCTTGAAGAAGCCAGGTTAGCCTCAAGTGAAGGAGAGGTGCCGGTAGGGGCAGTGATTATCAAAGATAATCAGGTTATTGCCAAAGCGCACAACCTGCGGGAACAGAGCGCTGATCCCACCGCCCATGCGGAAATTCTGGCTCTCCGGGAAGCTTCCCAACAATTAGGCGGCTGGCGGCTTTCCGGTACGCAAATATATGTAACCATTGAACCCTGCCCCATGTGTGCCGGGGCGCTGGTGCTGGCCCGGATTGATGCGCTGATTTATGGGGCCGGCGACAAAAAATGGGGGGCGGTGGAGTCTCTCTTTAATATACCGAATCACCCAAAACTTAACCACCACATAGATATAACCGGCGGGGTTCTGGCTACTGAATGCCAAGCCTTAATGCAACAATTTTTCGCCCAGCGTCGAGGCTGAATTTTTAACGAATAACAGGCTGTAATAAGATAGGGGAACCCCAAGCAAATGCCGGACATTGAACAATGCAAGGCAAATATTATAGGTTATATAGACAGTCTGGCGCCTGAATTAATCGGGCTTAGCCGCACCATTCATGCGCAACCGGAATTAGCATTTAACGAAATAGAGGCCAGTCGGTTATTAAGTTCATATCTTAAAGAGCATGGGTTTTCATGTCGACTGGGAGTGGGAAATATGCCGACTGCCTTCTCAGCCTGCTACCCCCCACATTCCAGCAAAACTCCGGCAGTGACCTTTTTAGCCTAATATGATGCCTTACCGAACTTGGGGCACGCCTGTGGCCACAACCTGATTGCAGCCGCCGGTGTGGGAGCGGCAGTTGGGCTGGCAGCCTGTTTTGATGAGGAGTGGGGCCGGATAATCGTGCTGGGCACCCCAGCCGAGGAAGGCGGAGGCGGCAAGATCAGGCTGATAAACCAGGGGCTGTTTGAGGGACTGGATGTGGCGCTAATGTTTCATCCAGACGCTGAAACGCAACTGGTAAAGCGGGCGCTGGCCATGGTAGCCTTGGATGTCAGCTTTCACGGACAGGCGGCACATGCTGCCGCTTCTCCCCATGAGGGGCGAAATGCCCTGGATGCAGTTATCATGAGTTTTAACAATATTAATGCGCTACGTCAGCAAATTCGGAGTGATGCCCGCATTCATGGAATAATTACGCACGGGGGCGAGGTTCCCAATATTATTCCCCATTTTGCCGCTGCCAGATTTATGGTACGCGCGCTGGACAACACCTATTTAGAACAATTGTTGACTAAGGTTATCAACTGCTTTAAAGCCGCTGCACAAGCCAGCCACACTCGACTGGAGCTAAAACAGGATGAGCTGCGCTACGATTCTTTTAAACCCAATTATCGGCTGGTGGAATTGTTCCGCCAAAACCTGAAGTCCGTGGGTCTTTTAGAACACCCCGGCTCAGAGCTGGCTAATCTCGGTTCCAGCGACATCGGTAATGTAAGCCAGCTTTTACCCAGCCTGCATGCCAACATCGCTATCTGCCCGGCAAACTTATCTATTCACACTCCTTTATTTGCGGAAGCCGCCGCATCCGATATGGGACAAGCGCGCATGCTGCTGGCCGCAAAAGCCCTGGCGCTAACTGCTATAGATCTGTTCTGCGATCATGAATATTTAAGAGAGCTAAAACAGGAGTTTGGCAGCGGAAATATATAGCTACGCCCGCTCATTCTATTTATGGAATAAGGCTAATTTATAAAATCGCTTGCCGGAATAACGCATTACCTGACGAATCTTTTCTCTATATTCCGGTTTATAGCAGTGAATGGGGCAATTCTTACAGGCGGGCTTCGGATCAAGCGGGCACAACCGGCGGCGCTGGTAAGCATAGTCAAGTAAATCCTGACACTCCGGGCATAAGTTTTCCTTATCAGCATGTTTCCCCTGACAATAGATATGAATAAAACTGGATATTATACTTATGTCTTTATCCAGGTCATTTACTTTATCTGATGAAGAGGTCGGTTTATCTGAAGGCATAATTTTTATGTATCATTTGTTTAACTGCATGCTTATTGGGATAATTAGATAAGGGTATCTTGAACAAAAATTCTAACATTTCAAGGTGCCCTGAACATTATTATTGTAGCAACAAGCAATAATTTATTCATTATTAAAATGATGAATTTTGCTATATCTAAACACAAAAAAGCCCCTGATTAAGTAACCAGGGGCTTTTTTTGTGCTGCTTTTACTTGGCTCAAATTAGAATGCCAAGGTAGCTCCTACGAAAAGTAAATCAGTACTTATGGCTTCACGCTTTACTGGCTCACCTTCCTGATGATCATCAGAATGACGCCACATAGCATCCACATTCAGGTTCTCAGTTACCTGATAACCCAGACCTACGTTGTAGATGGTGTTGCTGAAGGTATCATCATCAGTAAGCTTGAAGGTTTCAATATTGTCATCATCATCATAGGCGGCACCTGCATTATCAATAGGACCAAAAACCTGGTCTCCATTTTCGTAGGTGGTCACAGATGACTCATTGACTTCAAATACTTCCCGGTTTTCAACTTCCATTTCCCAGTCGCCGTATACAAACTCAACACCTAAACGGCCTACCAAGCGCTCGGTGATGTTGAATTCGGTGGATACCGGGAGTCTCCAGGTCTGTTGATCAATGCTGTAATCGATCTCTTGCGAACCTGTAGCAGTGCTGACTTGAGTGAAACCTGCGCTGGTGCTTAAGGTGCTGTCATCATACACAACAGTTTCGGTGAAGACAGATCTACCATCGTAATTACCGTCTTCAGAGAAATTATTGTAGCCGATACCCAGGCCGAATCTGACCTTGGGAAAGGTTAAGCGCAGCTCACCGCGAAGATCCAATTCATCGTTATCGATATCGCCGTTTAACTCGAATGTTTCTCTTGAGTCACGAGTACCGATCTCGGTTACACCGGTTCCAGCCCGTCTACCGCTCTCATCTACTTCTATGTCATATGAGCCGTCTAAATTATCGTCATATTCACCCATGCGATAAGCGACATCCAAACCAAAAGCTACGGTCGGATTTAACTCAAAGATGTTCTCGGTGTAGATACTCCAGCGGTCACCATCACGATTACCCCAACCACAGAAGGGAAAGAAGGCATCACCGGAATCAGACTCAGAAAGGGTCTGGCTATAGCTGCTATAAATACCAGAATTTAAAACTTCGGTGTTGAAAGGAGTGATATTTGGATTAGCGTTTATAAGTCTGTTCGTCGCCTTAGCATTTATCGAAGAATTGTCATTAAAGCTGTTCTGACCATCAGACGTTCTCCAGGCAACACCCAGTAGACTGTCCAAGGGAGAAGCATTATAGCGAGCTTCAACGGCAAAATCATGAGCCTCATAATCCCAATTGGAATTATCCTCACCATCAACACTGCTCACGTTATAAGAACTACCAGGAGTTGTATCAGCGGTATTGTTGAATATTTCCAATTCGGGTTGGCTGCGGTTGGCATCACCCTCGATAGAACCATAGGTATAGCTTACACCCACAGAGAAGGGGGTATTGGGAATCGCCAGCACATAGCCTACATACAGATTCCAAGCTTCGTCTTCGTTGGTATCGAATGTATTATCAAAGCTTGTATAATCAAGGGCATCTGCACTACCATCGTAGGGGAGCAAATCGGTATACTCAGTGCTGCTCTCTTCATCACCCTCCAGAAGACTCTCATCCAGACCAAAGGCAAGTTCCCAGTCTCTGTTGTATAAATCGGTTGTGGAGACAGGATTCAAGTAGGCTTTGCCGCAGTTTACACAATCCAGGGCAGGTCCGTTGCCTTCGTCTTTACGATAGTCAAACAGAATCCCTATATTACCCAAACCATTAGGGATGGGAATGATACCACCAATTTGGTAGGCATTGTATCCGGGCTGGTTGGTGAGGTTGGGGAACAGTCTATAACCGGTAAATCCCTCTACCAGCTTGTGACCTTCACCCAGGGTGCTGTCATGACCAGCTAATTTAGCCGGCATCAGCATAAAGTCAAACTCATTTTCGTAAAAATCAAAGGTGTTCTCACTCTTAATCGACCGGCCTTCAAAGGCGTAAGCCGCGGACCCTATTAAGGCGATCCCAGTGACCGCAACCATTAGGGACTTTAAATATTTTCTCATTTGTTTACTCCTTGGGGACATGTCCCCCTGTTTAAAAGCATTTACTTAAACTTAACTCAAAATTACCCAAAAAAATAACGCTTATCTCTGTTTTCCCACTCATCACCTCCTTAACAGTAGGATTGTTTCAAGAATGGCTTATAGATTACCCAACACGTTACCACACGCCAACCAATAAATACCTCCTTTATGAAGAGTTACAAACTGTACTGGCTCCTGTTTAATTATTTAATCTCAATGGTTTCGTAGAAAGTCCCCACATGTCACCCTGAACGAAATGAAGGGTCTCGTATTATACTGAAAAGATAGATTCTTCGCTTCGCTCAGAATGACAAAATGACGGTTTTCATACTTTTTACAACTCCATCAATCTTAACCCCTATTATTTTCTAAATAACAGGGATATCCCAGTGTCATGTCATCCATGTAACGTATGATTGTCATTCCCGCGAAGGCGGGAATCCACAAACTTTGGATGCCGGATCAAGTCCGGCACGACAGACTTGACATGACACTAGAAGCGATAAATCAACTTATGGCTTAAAAACCATAAGTCCTCCACATTGATATCTTCAACAGCTGTTCCAGCGCTTATAGAATTTTGACTGCCTGCTTCTACGCCCCAGACTTCACTATCGGCAAACATGTAGGCTGCCTCAATTTCATACGTCAATTGATCATAAACATTATAAGCTACATCCATATCGACTTCGGTACCGATAAAATCACCGCTTCCGGCACCTGTCGCGGATGCTTCCTCTTCCAACCAATAACCTTGGGTAGAAACTCCTATCTTCAGGGCAGCGGCAGGTATTGTCTCTGCGTAAAGTTTACCACTAACCAAGTTAGACACCACATTACCGGTAATATCCAGCAAGTACATATTGTCCCAATTTACCACACAGGCATCTTCCGGATCGGTAGGCAATATAGGCCTGAAGGCCTCACTCTTCTCCCCGCCAATAACATTATTGTTATTACCGGTGGCATACAGACCGGCTATCCCCAGCTTAACCGGCTGTAAACTAGCCCCCACATCGACATAGGCCAGCCAGCCGCTCGAATCAAAATCTTTTCCCGTATCACGGTCATAGCTGGCGCTGTAATGATCAGCTTCCAAAGCTACGATAAACTGGTCCAGCACGATATCCGTAGTCATTCCAATCCAATGCGCAGCATACTTATCATAGACAGTAGCATCGAATGAGTCATAGCTGACTTGCTCCAAACCACTGCCACGCGTTTGAGCATAGACTCCAAATACCCCTGCCGAACCGATATCCCATAAATTAGCGTCTACAAACAAACCATAGTAATCCACATCAGCAGCATCTCTCAATCCATCTTCCGCCGCTTTGAGAGTAAAAGCCCCAGTCTTCAGCGGACCGGCGTTGGCGCTGAGCAATACGGCAGCAGCCGTTTCATCAAACACGAAACCATGCCCCAGGGTCAATTGCATCAACCCTAATTTAGCATTCACCGGGATTGCCGGGATATTAGCGTCAATGTATAACTGCCTTGTCTCCACATTTACCTCATCGGTGCCCAATCTGCCGCCAGCCCTGTGGTTTTCAGCCTCAGCATCTGTTGTATCGCCCCAGGTTATATCGCCAATTTCCAATTCATATGCACCTTTTACATCATCACTAGCTACAAAATCTACCTGCAGGCGCATCCTGGTATCCCACAAGCTGGCAGTTCGATCATTAATCTCTTGGCCACTATTATCTTTATCCTGCCCTATCTCATTGAATAACTCACCTCGGACTCTTATCTCACCACCAAATCTGGTCTCAGTCGCCATCGAAAACACGCTTATTAATATAACTTCCATGAATGCAATAAACAGGGCTAATGATTTTTTCCTCATTTTAACCAGCCTCTCCCTGAGGATAAATAAGAACAAACCTTAAAAATTACTTATGCCGCCCTTTAGGATTGACTCAAGGCTACCCTTTTTGGCTACGTTCCCCCGAACCCGCATTCTCACTACTTAGCATGTATGTATTAAAACCCTTTATGCCCCCCTTTTAATGGCTACTTCAATAAAAGCACAATAGCCCGGGCACTTAATTGACTATTTCTAGCATAGTGAAATTTATTTGTCAAGGCTTTTTTGTTTTTTTAGGAAAAAATTTTACGATTATATTTGTAAAACCCCAATAGATACAACCTAATAGGTATACAGCACAAATCATATCATTTAGTTGAAAATTTCCGTAGCATTAAAACTAAGTCATTATAATTGATAGAAAACAATGATGCTTTGCTCCTTGCTGAACAGTTCGCTTACATCTTTTTTAATCACCAACGCCATAATTAAATCATTTCGTTTATCGTTATCTAAATCAGCAACTACAAAATCGGCTACATACGCATCGAATTTTTTAGTCTGCCAGGTCTCAGCATAGCCAATACCATCCCATTCCAGATTCACTACCCGGCCCTGAGTATAGCTGGAAATATTTGGAAATAAATAACCGGCAGCTGGTATATTCTTGCATATTAGAATCTCGTTAATCCCGTTGCCGTCAATATCTTTAATAAATATTCTGCCCCGGACCCTCACCTTATTGGATTTTTGTACCTGAGTACCAACTGAGAACACATTGCGCGGGATATGCTGGAAATTAAGGTTATATCCCCCATAATGTCCACTGCTTTTCCATTGCAGTCCGGCATCAGGCGCATAAACCCTTAAGCGGTCAAAGTCATCTATTTGTATCACCTCCGGCTGGC